>JAFGTO010000178.1 GCA_016934095.1 Candidatus Glassiibacteriota bacterium | reverse complement strand
GTATCGTGCTGCGCGCGGAATGCCCTCGAAAAGCTTGACTTGCCCTTGACAGCCAACTAAGCAATAAATTTTGCTTCGGGTCGTTGAAGTTTATTTCAACGGCCCTCCATAAATTTTGAAACCGTTCCGGCCGGGTCGGCGTCTAATCAACTGAAAGCAACAAACCAAACCCGAAAACGAACCAAACCCGGAGGCAACGATGACCACCCATGAAACAATCAAGATCCTCGGCAAGGCGGTAGCCAACCTGGCAGTATACCTGACCTTTATCGGGATCGCCCTGGTCTAGGGCACTGCCTGGCGCCGCAGCCAAGCGAAAGGCCGCCCCCTCAAGGGAGCGGCCTTTTTTTCTGACTTTGCTAAAAGCCTTCTCATACCAATTTGACGACAAAGGTATGAAAATTTATAGACTTTTTCCGGGGGAGGGCGGAAACCTTTTGAGAAAGGTTTCCGCCCTCCCCCAGGCCCCCTCTTACCTTCCAAAATTTTTCTCCCGTTTATAAAGCTTTTACCGGGAATAAATCTTTTTCCCAAAACAAGATAAGAAGTTTTGGAAAGAGAAATGGGGGTACGGGGGAAAGGAGAAAACCTTTTGGAAAAGGTTCTTCTCCTTTCCCCCGAAAAATTCATATACTATACATTTGACATAAAATTGGTATCACTGCTCGAGCCACTCGCCGCCCTGTTCGACGTTCGCAGTGGTAAAGACCCTGGATGACAGGGTGATCTCCCTGGGTACTTCCTGTCCGCTGAGGATTTCGAGCGCGGTCTCAACCGCCTCTTTGCCGCCGGTGGGGTACTCGAAGCTGGCTTCCAGCAGCCCCTGTTTGACATAGATCTGGCCTTCCTGCGGCAGCCCGTCGATTCCCACGAAGATTATCTCCTGCTCGCGGCCGGCAGCCTTGGCCGCCAGGTACGCCCCGTGCGCTCCGGGGTCGTTGTGGGCGTACACCAGGTCGATATCCTCGAAGCGGGCCAGGGCCGATTCCATCTCCTGGCGCGCGTTAGGCTCGAGCCATTTCATGTCCGCCTCGAAAATGACCTCGACCTGCGAGCCCCTGATCCCCCCGACAAACCCCGAGTGGCGGTCCTGGCCCGGGGTGGAAGTCATCAGCCCCTTGAGCTCGACCACCCTGCCGGACCCGCCCAGCCTTTCCGCGATCCAGCGGCCCGCGGCCCTGCCGATCCGCTTGTTGTCCGCCCCGATGAAGCAGGTGTAGCGGTCTCCCAGCACCCGGCGGTCGAGCACGATCACCGGGATCCCCCTGCCGTAGGCATCCGCCACCGGCTGGGTCAGCGGGGCGGCCTCTTTGGGCGAGATGATAATCAGGTCCACGCCGGTCCTGACATACTCCTCCACGTGGGAGCGCTGGCGCAGGTTGTCGTTCTGGGCGTCCTTGAAAACCACCCGCAGCTCCGGATGCGCCTCGGCCGCTTTCCTGATATCTGCGTTCATCTGGACCCTCCAGGGCTCGCCGAGGTTGCATTGGCTCATCCCGATGGTCCACCGCGGCCCCTCCTCCTGCTGCGAGGCTTTCTCCTTGCTGGAACAACCAAGCGCCGCCACAGACAATGCAGAGAGCACCGCCAGGGCGGGCAGTCCGGCGAGTTTTTTCATGGACTTTCCTCCTGATGATTGAAGTTAGCTCTCCCGTTTCTGGAACAGGACCGCAACGATGATGATCATCCCGGTCAGCATCAACCGGCTGGCCTCGCCCACGGCGTTGATGCTGAGGATCTTCTCCAGGTAGCCGATAGTCATGGTGCCCAGCAGGGTGAGCCAGATAGTGCCCCGGCCGCCGCGCAAGCTGGTCCCGCCGATGACCACGATGGCGATGGCGGTCAGCTCGTAGGCCATCCCGGCCTCTGGGTCTCCCTGCAGCTCCTGGGCGGCCTGGCAGATCCCGGCCAGGGCGCAGAAAAACCCGCTCAGGCCGTAGGCCAGCACCTTGACCGCAGCCACCGGCACCCCGGACAGCCTAGCGGCTTCCTCATTGCCGCCGACCGCATAAAAATAGCGGCCCCAGCGCAGCTTGGCCAGCACCAGGTAACAGCCCGCCACGCATACCAGCATGATCAGGGTTACCACGGTCAGGTTTTCACCTAAGATCCTGGCATTGAGCAGGTCGAAAATCCGGGGCACCTCCACGTACTGGTAGGTGCCATCCGGCTGCATGACCGCGGTGGAGATTTTCTGCCCGCCTGAGACGAACTTGGCCAGGCCCCGGGCAAATACCATCATGGCCAGGGTGGCGATGAAAGGCTGGATGTTGAAGCGCGCGATCAGCGCTCCTGAGGCAGCCCCGCAGGCCGCGCCGGCCGCGAAACAGGCCACCACTGTCAGCCAGGGCCACCAGCCCAGGTGGATGCTGAAAAGGGAAAAGAGCACCGCGGTCAGGCCGAGCACGCTGCCCACCGAAAGGTCTATGCCCGAGGTGATGATGACCAGGGTCATCCCGCAGGCCAGGATGCCGAAAACCGAGACCTGCCTCAGCATGTCGCGGTGGGTCCCCCACTTGAAAAAAGCCCCCTCGGCATTGAAAACCAGTCCCAGCAGGACCACCACCAGCAGGGAGAGCAGCGCCCTCACCGTGGGGGAGCGAAAAAGCCGGGCCAGCTTTGAATTCTCCGGGCCGGGTGAGATTTGTCCGTTCATGTTTGCCTCACTGACGTTTCGCCCATCGCCGCCTGGAGGATCTTCTCCTGGGTGGCCTGCCGGCGGTCGAGCTCGGCGCTCACCCTGCCCCGGTACATCACCAGGATCCGGTCAGCCATGGCCAGCAGCTCGGGCATTTCCGAGGTGATCAGCAGGATCGCGCAGCCGGCGGCGGTCCACTGGTTCATCAGCTCGTAGATCTCGTGCTTCACCGCCACGTCCACCCCCCGGGTCGGCTCATCCAGGAACAATACCCTGGGACCGGTCTCCAGCCATTTGCCCAGGATCACTTTCTGCTGGTTGCCGCCGGAGAGAGTGCCCACTTCCTGGAAGAGGGAAGCCGCCTTGATCCTGAGCGATTCCATCCTGTTCCTGCCGGCTTGAATCTCTTTTGCGGATTCGATCCAGCCCAGGGCGGAGAACTTTTCCAGCGAGGCCAGGGTCAGGTTATGGCTGATACTCATCTGCGGTACCATCCCGTTGGCCTTGCGGTCGTTGGTGAGCAGGGCCAGCGAGCGGTCGATGGAATGCGCGGGTGAGCGGACCTCGAAAGGCCGGCCCTCCAGGCTGACACTTCCCCTGACCGTGGCGCCGAAAGTGCCGAAAAGCCCGTTCAGCAGATCGCTGTTGCCAGAGCCCTGCAGGCCGGCCAGGCCCAGTATCTCTCCGGCGCGGACCTCGAAAGAGACGTCATCCACCAGCGGGTGCGCGGCCCCTTTGCCGCCGGGCACGGTGAGGTGCTCCACTTTCAGTATTACCGGCCCCCCGGAGAAATCCCGCCGGGGAAACTGCTGGCTTATCTCCCGGCCGACCATCCAGCGGATAAGCTCCGCCTGGGGCAGCTCCGCAGCCGCCCGGGTGCCCACGTACCTGCCGTCCCGCAGCACGGTTATCCGGTCGGCTATGCGGTAGATCTCCTCCATCTTGTGCGAGATGTAGATGATCCCGCAGCCCCTTTGCTTGAGGACGCCGATGATCGCAAACAGCCGCTCCACCTCCGGTTCGGTCAGGCTGCTGGTCGGCTCGTCCATCACGATGATCTGGGAGTCGTAAGACAGCGCTTTGACGATCTCGACCATCTGCTGCACGGAGACCGGGTATTCCTCAACCGGGCGGGTTACATCCACCTCGAGGCCCAGCTCCTCCAGCAGCCTCCGGGCTTCCTGCTGCTGCACTTTGGGGGCCAGCCAGCCGGCCGCCCGGACAGTTTCGCGGCCCAGGAAGATGTTGTCCGCCACGCTCATCGGCCCGACAAGCGAGATTTCCTGGTAGATCACCGAGATCCCGTTCGCCAGCGCCTCCTGGGGCGACCTGAAGTTTACCGTCCGCTCTCCGAGCCGGATAGTCCCCTGGTAGTCGCTGTAGGCGCCCGAGAGGATCTTGATCAGCGTGCTCTTGCCCGCGCCGTTCTCCCCGGCCAGCACGTGGACCTCGCCCGCCAGGAGCTCGAACCGCACGCTGTCAAGCACCCGCACCCCGGAGAAGCTCTTGACGATGTCCTCCATCAGCAGCAGCCGCTCCGGAGAGCGTGCGGGCGAACCGGGACCAATCTGGCTCATGCGAAAAAACCTTTTGTGTTGAAGCCGTGTGCCGGTACATATTCCAGAGGGCCGTTGAAAAAAGACATCAACGACCCGAAAGGAAATCAGGATTACCGTGCCGCAGGTGGTGTATGATAATTACGCAGCCGCCGGATGTCAAAGGCAAATCGCAGCCGGCACTGTCGCCGGCCGGGGAACGACCGGCGGCACTCATCAAAAAAACACCGTTTTCTCACTTTCAGGGGTTGACTTCCGCCGCCGTCATTATTATATTTATTCTTAGATAAGATTTATTCTTATCAGGAGGCTTGACAGAAAATGAAACTGAGCGAAGAGGAAAAGCAACGCCGTCTGAGGTCGTTCATCCGGGCCGCCCGGCAGGCCGGGATCAAACTGACGCACCAGCGGCTGGAGATCTTCCGCGAGATCGCCGGGGACGGCAGGCACCCGGACGTCGAATCTATCTACAAGCGGGTAAAAAAACGCATACCTCCGCTTTCAATCGATACGGTGTACCGGACATTCTCCGTGCTGGAGAGGGAAAAAGTCCTGGCCAAGGTTTCGGTGTTCTGCAACCGCGCGCGCTTTGATTCCAACATGGAGCCGCACCACCATTTTGTCTGCAGGAGATGCGGTGCGGTCCGCGACTTTTTCAGCCACGAGCTGGACAGGTTCCATGTCCCGGAGGAAGTAAAACCGTGGGGAGATGTAGATACTGTATACGTGGAGCTGCGAGGGACCTGTGCGGAGTGCGCCGGAAAAGCCTCTGCCGAAAAAACTGAGGACAGGAGAAAATAACGCCTGTGAGCAGATAAATGGGTGGTGTCGGCTGGGAAAAATTCTCTGATTCGCGAACCTTAAACAAGGAGGAAATGACATGGCAGACAAAAAAAAGACTTTGACCACCAGCTCAGGCATGCCGGTGGACGACGACCAGAACTCGGTTACCGCCGGGCCGAAGGGGCCGACACTCGTCCAGGATGTAACCCTGCTGGACAAGCTGGCGCACTTCGACCGCGAGCGCATACCGGAGCGCGTAGTGCACGCCAAGGGAGCGGGTGCATTCGGCTATTTCGAGGTTACCGACGATGTAACCAGGTACACACGAGCCAGGTTCCTCTCCGGGGTGGGCAAGCGTACCGAGGTTTTCGCCCGGTTTTCCACCGTGGGCGGCGAAAAAGGCTCTGCCGACTCGGAGCGCGACCCCCGCGGCTTCGCAGTGAAGTTCTACACCGAGGAGGGCAACTACGATTTCGTGGGCAACAACACCCCGGTATTTTTCATCCGGGACGCCATGAAGTTCCCGGACTTCATCCACACCCAGAAGCGCCACCCGGCCAGCAACCTGAAGAACCCGGACATGTTCTGGGACTTCCTCTCGCTGACACCCGAGTCTATCCACCAGGTCACCGTGCTCTTTTCCGACCGGGGCACACCCGCCAGCTACCGCAACATGAACGGGTACAGCGGCCATACTTTCATGTGGTACAACGCCAAGGGGGACTACTGGTGGGTGAAGATCCACTTCAAGACCGAGCAGGGTATCAGGACCCTGACCCGCGGCGAGGCTGCCCGCCTGGCAGGCGAGGACCCGGACCATGCAACCCGCGACCTGTACGAGAGTATCAGGAAGGGCGACTGCCCGTCGTGGAAGGTCTACGTCCAGATCATGAAGCCCGGGGAGGCCGAGGGCTACCGGTTCGACACTTTCGATATCACCAAGGTCTGGCCGCACGGGGACTACCCGCTCCAGCCGGTCGGCCGCATGGTGCTCGACCGCAACCCGGAGAACTACTTCGCCGAGGTGGAGCAGGCGGCTTTTTCGCCGGGGAACTTCGTCCCGGGCATCGGTCCGTCCCCTGACCGCCTGCTGCAGGGACGCCTGTTCAGCTACCACGACACGCACCGCCACCGGCTGGGGCCCAACTACCACCTGCTGCCGGTCAATGCGCCCAAGGCATCCGGGGAGAACAGCTACCAGCGGGACGGTTCCATGCGCTTCGACACTAACGGCGGCGGCGCTCCCAGCTACTGGCCCAACAGCTTCGGCGGCCCGGCCCCTGACCCGGCTGCAGCCCCCCCGCCTGTGGATGTCTCAGGGATGGCAGCCCGCCACGTGTACCAGCACACCGATGTCGACTTCGTGCAGGCAGGCGAGCTTTTCCGCAAGGTGATGTCCGATGAGGACCGCGACCACCTGGTCGGCAACATTGTCCCGCACCTCAAAGGCGCGCAGAAGCGCATTCAGCTCCGCCAGACCGCCCTGTTCTACAAGGCGGACACCGGGTACGGCGAGCGTGTCGCCAAGGGCCTGGGGCTGAGCCTGGAGGAAGTGAAGCGGCTGGCGGCCATGTCCCAGGAGGAGCGGGTCAAGTCCACCGCCGGGTAAGGCCGGGGCTTCGTAACAAGTTTTGTGCGGCCGGTACCGGCCGGGGAAAAACCCGGAGGTATGGACTGCCGAATTTAGCAGGAATGATTCTTTTATAGTTATTGTTCCTATTACTTTCAACCGATCAATCATTTTGGATTTCATGGCAAAGGAGGTGATACAATCCGTGGCAGCCGTCGATTTATCGATCTGAACGAGAACCGACAGTAATTACAGTATTAATAGTTTTACAGGAACCAAAGGTTTTCACCGACAACCGCTCAATTCCACAGGAGGCAACATGTCCGAGCAGGAAACCAACGGCCGCATCCCGCTTATCGGGGAGAAAGTGCCCTCATTCAAGGCCGAGACCACCCAGGGCACGATCAATTTCCCGGATGATTTCCAGGGCAAGTGGGTGATCTTCTTTTCCCATCCCGCGGACTTCACCCCGGTCTGCACCACCGAGTTCATGACTTTCGCCACCATGCAGGAGGATTTCAAAGCCCTCAACGCTGAGCTGCTCGGGCTGTCCATCGACAGCACCTACAGCCACATTGCCTGGCTGAGGACGATCAAGGAGAAGATCAGCTACAAGGGCATGAAGGACGTAGAAGTGATGTTCCCGGTGATCAGCGACCTGACCATGGAGGTCTCGAAAAAATTCGGTATGCTGCAGCCTGGAGAGAGCAACACCCAGGCGGTGCGGGCGGTTTTTATCATCGACCCCGAGGCCAAGGTGCGGGCGATCCTTTACTACCCGCTGAGCAACGGCAGGAACATGGATGAGATCAAGAGGCTGCTGGTGGCCATGCAGCACTCGGACGAGCACAAGATCGCCACGCCGGCCAACTGGAAGCTCGGAGAGGACGTGATCATTCCCCCGCCGGGCTCGTGCGGGACCGCCAAGGACAGGGTCGACAAAGCCGGCCAGGACTACGAGTGCCTGGACTGGTTCCTCTGCCTGAAAAAGTGCCCCCACGGGACCAGGTAACTCCAGGGTAGTGTTTCTGCAGCCTGAGTTGCTGAAAAAGCGGGCCTCCGCCCGGTCCGGGAGACTTTTCCCGGACCAGCGGAAGGCCCGCTCGTGTTATAGAGGCCAGCCAAAGCCGCCCCGATAGACCGTTCTTGCCTGCCGACCGGATGCCGGCTCACGCCTGGAGAGCCTTCCTTTCCAGCCCCTTACGTTCAAGCCCACCCATCCCTGCCGGTGGAGAGGTCCTGCCACCGGATGCCGACCTTCTTCAGCGCATAGCCAAGCTCTCGCAGGTAATCGCCGTAGCAGACCGCCCAGTGGAAGCCCTGCATGTCTTCGCGCAGCTTTCTCCAGTCCCCGTCTACCGAGACCTTGACCTGGGAGCGGCAGATCGGGTGGTCGGTATTGGCCACAACCTTGCCGCTGAAGCCGGTCCACCTGGTGGCCTGGAAATTGGGGGCTATGACCGTGACCACCTGTCCTTCCCTCATCCGGACCTTGGGGGCTGCTCCGTAGTCGGACTCGTAGTGGGTCAGGATCTCGACCGGCTCCGGATTGTGGCCGTCCAATTTCCTGGGGCAGGTACAGTGGGCCATGGTAGTTACCCCGTTGTAGGGGATGCACGGGTCGTTGAGGAAAACCGGCCGGCCCGAGATGTAGCGCAGCAGCATGCACGCCGGGATGACCGCGAAATCAGACTCGCAGAAAGCCAGCAGGCCCTCGTCGTTGATCAGGCTCAGCGGCATACAGGCGGTTGTCCTGGAAAGCGGCATGATCGTGCCCATGCACTCATTGATCGTCATGGCCGGGCAGCCGTACTGTTTCATCAAGTGCTTGAAAACCTTGGCCAGCACGAATGAGTTCACCAGGAAACTTTCCTGGGTATGGAGCGAAACACCTTCCCCGGAGACAAGCTCCCGTGCCCGGCTTCCGGCCTCTTCCAGGGTTTTGCCGTTTTCCATTTCCTTTTTCAGCAGCCTGCCCAGCTCCCCATAGTCGATCTCGACTATGTCCAGGCCGAACACCTCCCTGGCCCTTCGCGGGCCGGCCTCGTAGGCTACCGGCCCCCAGCCCGAGGCGCCGCCGACCGCCAGGATCCGCGAACCAAGCATGGTTTTCAATCCGTAGAGCGCCCTCAGTCGCCAGAGCACCTCGCCGTAATCATCCACCACCACGTCCCAGACATCCATCCCCTGCTGAGAGTATTCATCGGTTTTCTTGCGCAGCATGTGGGACTGGGCGTGCAGGTATCCCCCGTAATGCGTACCCGACTCATCCCTGACGAACATGACATTCGGTTTCCCGGAGTCGATGAAAGCCTCGTACCTGGAGTTGTCATACTCTCCGCTGGCCCAGTAGGCCAGCTGCACGTCGCAGTCGATTTTCCGGGCGGCCGCACCCTCCTCCGGGGTGGAGACCAGGGCAACGGGCAGGAACTCCACCGGGAAGTCGGCACGGGCGGCGAGCTCTTTCAGCTCCCGCTCGATCGCCCGGGATTCCCGGCCGACATCCTCTCGGGTCTGGATGCCGCCCCAGCGCCGCCAACTGGTGGCCTCCCGCCTCTGGCGCAGCCTGTAGATCAGGGCTGGCTGTACCCGCAGGGGTGCGCCGATGCGCATTCCCTTGCCGGGCAAGGGCTCGTTCCAGGAGGCCCGGGATCCCGGGGACGAAACCGGGGCCGCGCCCGCAGCCGCGGCCAGGCCGGCCGCCTTGAGTCCGGTGGCGCCCAGGCCGGCCACTTTCAGGAACTTCCTCCTGTCCAGGTGGTTGCAGCACATGGCTGGACTCCTTTCGTAGCTTTGTTCTGATTTCCTGTCAGATATTCCTTGATCGATATTAACACTTTTCACAGTTGTAGTCACCGCTCTTCCACGCAACTCATCTGCTCAACCCCCTTAGCTGACCTGAGTCAAGGGCCGGTTCCCTGAAGGACCCTCTCGTAGACCGCAAAAGAGAACGGGTCCGCGGCGGGGATTTCTTCGTAGTACGTTCTGCTGAATTCATCCCCGGGGATCTCCGGGAAGAAAACATCGCCCTCAACCTCCCGCAGCAGGGTAGTCAGGTAGATCTTGTGCGCCAGGGGCACGGCCTGGCGGTACACCTGGCCTCCTCCGCAGACAAACACCTCCGGCGGGTCCCCGGCATGTTCGTACAGGGCCGACTCCAGGTCCGCGGCCATGGTGCAGCCCGGGAAGCTCAGCCCCGGACGACGGGTAAGCACGATGTTCTTCCTGCCGGGCAGCGGGCCCTCCATCGACTCGAAAGTCTTCCTGCCCAGGACCACCGGGTAGCCACCGGTAATCTCCCTGAACCTCTTCCGGTCCTCAGGCAGGTCCCAGGGGATCCTGTCCTGACTGGCGATCACCCGGTTCAGGGACATGGCTGCAATCAGGGAAACAACCATTTTGCCATTTCATCCTTATTACAATACACTTTAACGGCCGCCTGCGCGTATGGAATATAAAAACAGGCCGTCCCTCATCACTTTCTGCAGTGAAAAAGGGATTGTACTTTTCAGTCCACGCTGTTAAATAAACACCACGGGACAACAGCAGCCGCTCAAGACCCCGGGCGAAACGGGGCAGGCTTCCGAAACAGCGATCCACAGCACCGGCCGGGGTTACCGGCCCGGCACTCAATCATAAAATACGGGAGTTCAGCCATGAAAGCAATCAAGCGGAGAGATTTCCTGAAAGGCACCGCCTCGGCGGCCGCCGTGTCCGCGCTCGCCGCTCGCAGGAGTGTGGCCGCCAGCGACAAGGTGGTGCTGGGATTCATGGGGATGGGCGGACGGGGTACCAAGCTGGCGGAGTTTTTCGTGCAGAGGGAAGATGTCGAGGTCGCCTATATCTGCGACGTGGACACCCGGCGCTATGCCTGGACCCTGGAGGTGCTGGACAACTACGACGTGCCCAGGCCGAAAATGGTGGAGGACTTCCGGCGGATCCTGGATGACCCTGCGGTGGATGTGCTGGTCAACGCCACCCCGGACCACTGGCACGCCCTGGCTACGGTGATGGCCTGCCAGGCCGGCAAGGATGTCTACGTGGAAAAACCCCTGGCCCACGATATCAACGAGGGCAGGAAGATGGTCGAGGCCGCACGCAAGTACCGGCGCGTTGTCCAGGTGGGCACCCAGACCCGCAGCGCCCCGTACGTACACGAGGCCAGAGACTATGTCCAGTCCGGCAAGCTGGGGGATGTCCACCTGGTGCGGGTGGTCAACATGATGGAGCATGCCCCCAGCCCCAAGGGAGCGGAACAGCCCGCGCCGGCGGGTTTCGACTGGGATTTCTGGTGCGGGCCCGCGCCGCTCTACCCCTACAGCCCGGGCCGGTGGTGGGCCGGCCGCTGGGATTTCTACTGCGGCCCGATCCCCGGAGATGCGGTCCACCAGCTCGACCTGGCCCGCATGATTGTCGGGCTCGGCTGCCCGAAGTCGGTCTGCCAGGCCGGCGGGATCTACCACCTGAAAGACGGACGAGAGACACCGGACACCCAGGTGGCCACCTTTGAATACAGCGGCCTCGACCTGGTTTTCGAAGCCGGGCTCTGGATGCCCTACCAGAAAAAGATCCCCAACAGTATCAGGGACTCGGACCAGTTCCCCGATTGGCGGTTCTGCAGCACCCGGGTGGAGATCTACGGGACCGAGGCCATGATGTTTTTCGGCCGACAGGGCGGCGGCTGGCAGGTTTTCGACTCGAACAATACCGAGCCGGTGGCGCAGAGGTACGGCCGCCAGGCCGACCACCAGCACCTGGAGAACTTTGTCAATGCAATCAGGGACCGCAGCACCCCGGTGGCTGATGTCGAGGAGGGCCACGTCTCGACCATGCTGGCGCACCTGGCCAATATCTCCTACCGC
>JAFGTO010000177.1 GCA_016934095.1 Candidatus Glassiibacteriota bacterium | reverse complement strand
TAAAGCTCGAGACCCTCGGGGTGGCCGGTTACTTCCCCACCGGGGGGTTCGGAGAGCACCTGATCAGCCGCAGCCAACTGGCGGTTCTGGCATTTGACGAGGCCCGCCGGTACTTCCGCACGGAGTTTTCCCCGGAGCAGACTTTCGTGATCGGTGATACGGTGCGGGACATAGAGGCCGGCCGCTCGATCGGCGCGCGGACCGTGGCGGTGGCCACAGGCACGGTGGGCCTCGGGGAGCTGGCCGCGGCCGGGGCAGACCTGGCTGTGGAAAACTTTGCCGCCGGCGCCGAGCGGGTCTTCCGCTTCCTCGGCTGTTGAAGACCGTGCTCCAGCCGGGAAACTCCGGACCGTCTGAAAACCGCAGGATCTCAACCATCCCCACCATTGGTCCACGGCAATCCGGGCCGCGGAAAAATCCCCCGCTTGAATAAGCCGCTAAAGAGACAAAGGGTTTCTGCCGATATTATCTATCAGTAATACTGTTTTTATCACCGGCGGCACATTTTAGTAATGTCGCCCCTGCCGGTATCTTATAAATTACTGCCACCGGGAGAATAAGGCCATGGCGGTTACCGAGATACCACAAAGCGGCCTTGCTTACCGGGTACAACCCGTCGACAAAGATCAGGCGTCGCAGAAGGATGCTTACAGCAGGAAAGAGAAAAAAGCAGTCAAGAAACAAAAGAAGCAGGAGACTCTTTCCGCCAAATCAAGCCAACAGCACCGAATTAACCTGATAGTCTGATTCAACCCGGAAAAGGTTTGCTCTGCTGCAATAACCGGCTCCGATACAACCTCGGGGAATAAAGAAAAGCCGTCCCGCAGAAACGGAACGGCTTTTCTGTTTTATGGATCGCCGGCCCGCGCGGGTCAGGGCAGGCAGGCCAGCACGTCGAGCAGCACCTTGGTCGGCCGCTGGGCGGCGTCGATGTAATGGATGACCTGCGAGTCGTAGTCCGGGGAGCCATCGAACCCGCTGTCGTAATATGAAAGCATCGGCGAGAGGTTCGCGAAAAAAATATCCAGCCGCTTGCCGACCGCCACCGGGTCCTGGTCGTCCTTGCGGCCCTCGATACGGGCCCGGTTGGTTATCCTCTCGACCGCCACCTCCCTGGCTGCCGTGATATGCAGCACCCCGCAGACCTCGATGAAAGGATCTAGCATCCTGGCCTGCTCCACGTTGCGCGGCACGCCATCCAGCAGCAGGTAGTCATTTTCCTGGTCAATCCGGCCCCCGGCCACCGCGGTCTCCAGGTTATGGCGGGTCAGTCTCACCGTGGTCTCGTCATCCACCAGCCGGCCGCTCTTCATGATCTCATCGATCTGGAGCTCCAGCTCGGAGGCCGTTCCCTCCTTGACCCGGGCCACCAGTGCCCGGAACATGTCACCCGTAGAGAAATGGAAGTATCCCGGCAGGGTCCCGACCGCCTTGGCATTGGTGCCCTTGCCGATCCCGTTGGGCCCGAAAATCAGAAAAGCTTTGTACTTGTCCATGGTCCCTCTCCCGGTTTCAGTCCGTCAAGCTGCCCGGACCTGATTGGCTGCCGGCCTGTCCGCTCCGGCCGCAGATAAAGCGCAGGCCGCAACCCGGCCTGCCGGCGGCAAGCCTGTGTGTTGCTGCAGGTCTGACCCCTGAGGTCTGCTGAGGGTCTATTATATTTCGGGACCGGACTTTTTTCAAGAACAATCTGGGTGGAAAAGCTATTGACAAAACTAAAATAAAATAATATAATGCATTATATTTAAATGTTTGTATTTCCAATTTCCCAGGAGGATACTTTGTCCGAAAGCAAAACCCAGATCACCACCTACATACTTGTCAGCCAGAAGGAAAAGCTCAAGGACTTGTCTTCCAAGACACGGGTACCGATCAGCGAGTACCTGAGGGAGGGTATCGATCTGGTACTGGCAAAATATCGGGCGGAGTTGAACACCCAGAAGTTTCTGCCGCTGGATTAGCGGCCCGGAAAAGGCCCAGGCCCGGAAGGACCCGCCGGAGTGATCCGGATTTTCAGCGGACCTGTCCTGCCTGGATAAAAAGGAAAAACCATCAGGAGGCATCCTAAATGAAAGAATTCAAGGACCTGCTGACCCATCTCGAACAAAAGCTGTCCTATATCAAGGTGGTCAGCGACCTGCTCTATGCCAAGATGGGAGAGACCGCGGACGGCCTTGACCGGGAGGCCATAGTCCATTTCCGCGCCAGCGAGCTCGAAAACCTGTTAATCACCCTGGAGAATTTCATCGAGGAGCAGGACAGGCTGATCAAAGACTTTATCGAAGGCCATCGCCAGGGGCGACTGGAGCAGGTAAAGCCTTAGAGTGCGAAGGCCTCGCGCCGGAGCGCCGGTTACCGCTTTCGACCGGGGTTTCTGCTCTTATACTTTTACTTTCAGACTACCGGGCCAATGAGAATCAAAAGAGGATTTCCTGTCGGGATCATGTTTGTCAAGGAAAGCTTGCGGCCGCTGGTCAACAAGATGCACCAGCTAGGCGAGGAAGACCTGCGCGAGTTGAATGCTTTCATGGACTACCTGCTTAAGGGGCCGGTCAAGCTGCCCGATTCTGCGGACGGGGAAACGCTTAAAATGTACGATTTCATGGACGGCGGGATGGAGAAGAAAAGCGAAGAGGCAGGGAAGACGGAATCGTATTGAGACTGGAAGCCAAACCAGACCGCAGCCCCCGCTGCCGGACAATCCCCCCAACAGCCTACCCCTGAATGACACCCTGAAAGACAGCCCCCCGGTTTCGTGTCCCGCCGCCCTGCCGCCCGACTTTTCCGCCGGCACTGCTTGCATGGGCCGGGAAAACGCCGGTTTATTCACTTTTTAACCTTGCGTCCAGGCCTGCCGCTTAGCTATCTTGACTGACAACGTTAACCAGAGCATCGCCTTGGGCCGTGCCCCCGGCCGAGGCATGCACCGGCGCGCGCAGCCCGCCCCGGCGGCCGGACTGCGACAAACCAGACAATCGGGAGTGTACCGATGAGCGATAAGAAATTCGAGCCGTTCGTTCCGGCGAAAACCAGCCTCAGGGAGATGACATTCAAAGCCCTGCTGCTGGGCATAGGCATGGCAGTGGTTTTGGGTGCGGCCAATGCTTACCTGGGGATGAAAGCCGGGATGACTGTCTCGGCCACTTTCCCGGCTGCGGTGGTTGCAATGGCGATCCTGCGTATCTTCAAGGGATCGATCCTCGAGGAGAACATCTCCCGTACCGCCGCCTCTGCCGGCGAGGCCTTGGTGGCCGGGGCGATCTTCACCCTGCCCGCCTTCATGATCGCGGGCGTCTGGACCGATCTCAGCTACTGGGACAGCACCCTGATCATGCTGGTGGGGGGGATCCTCGGCGTGCTGTTCGTGATCATCCTGCGCCGCCCGCTGGTCGAGGAGGCGGACCTGCCGTTCCCCGAATCGAAAGCCTGCGCCGAGATAGTCAAGGCCGGCCAGCACGGGCAGACCGGCGCCAAGTACGTTTTCGGCGCCATGGGCCTGGCCGCTTTTTTCGAGCTTTTCAAGAACGCCAACGGAATCAGGCTGATTACCGAACACGTGACCCGCTACATCCCTTTCAAAACCAGCCATATCGACCTTTTCCCCGACACCGGGGCCTCGGCGGCCAAGGCTTACGGCGGCGGCATGCTGTTCCAGACTCCGGCAGCCTCCCCGGCCCTGGTCGGCGTGGGTTATATCATCGGCATCCGCCTGTCCTCCTGGGCCTTTGCCGGCGGGGTGATGGGCTGGTTGGTGATGATCCCCCTGGCCATCTTTTTCAACCCCTCGCTGGATGTCTACCTGGGCAGCGATACCTCCTGGACCGATATCGCAAACCAGGTCTGGCGCAGCCAGGTCCGGCCTTTCGCCGTGGGTGCGATGCTGGTGGCAGCCCTCTACACCCTGCTGCGCATGCGCAAGCCCCTGGTCGATGGGATCAGCAAGGCTTTCAAGGAATTCCGTCTCAGCCAGAGCGGCCACTACACCCCCAGCCGCCTGGAGATCGACCTCAATTTCAAGTGGGTCACCCTGGGAGCGGTGGGCCTGATAATACCGATCACCCTGCTGTACTGGTATTTCTCCGGCAGCCTGTTCAGTGCGGTCGTGGCCGCGCTGGTGATGACTGTGGCCGGCTTCCTCTTCTCCGCAGTGGCCGGCTACCTGGTGGGCCTGATCGGCGGCTCCAACAACCCGATCAGCGGCCTGACACTCTCGACCCTGATCGTGGCCGCCGTGCTGATGGTCTGGCTGGGGACCACCGGTAAAGCCGGGATCGCCGCGGTGCTGGGGGTGGCCGGTGTTGTCTGCTGCACCTGCGGGATCGCCGGGGACATGCTGCAGGACCTCAAGGTGGGCCACCTGCTGGGCGGCACTCCCAGGCGCATGGAAATCGCCGAGATCCTGGGAGTGATCGCCGCCTCGCTGGTGCTGGCCGCCCCGCTGTGGCTGCTGCACAACTACACCCCCGGCGGCCTGGGCGGCGCCGAGCTGCCCGCCCCGCAGGCCGGACTGATGGCCCTGATGGCCAAGGGCATCGTGGGCGGGGACATGGCCTGGCCCCTGGTTTTCATGGGCGCCTTCTTCGCCCTGGGCCTGATCCTGCTGGGCGGCGGCTCGCCCATGCTGGTTGCGGTGGGCATGTACCTGCCGTTGACCACCACTTTCGCCATGTTCGTGGGCGGCCTGATCAAGTGGGTGCTGGATCTGAAACTGCACAAGAGGAAAGAGAAGGAGAAACAGGCCGCGGACAAGACCGGGCTGCTGCTGGCCAGCGGTTTCGTGGCCGGGGAGAGCCTCACCGCTGTGCTGCTGGCGGTCTTCGTCTTCCTCAAGCTCAATTTCACCACCAGCCCGGTCTTCGACTGGAGTGTCGAGGTGGCCGATCGGCCTACCGCCTCCTGGTACGAGTCGTATCTCAGCTCCGCAGGGGCGGTCATGCCCTGGCTGGGCCTGATCATTTTCGCCTCGCTGATCTACGTGCTGATCGCGATACCCTCTGCCCGGGCCCGGGAGGAGGCGAAAGAAGAGCAAGCCTAGAGGGCAACACAACAAATCAACCTGGAAACCAGAGGTCAGTAATGAGTGCAATCAAAGAAGCTGCAATGAACACCATGGCCGGCTGCATGGCGGTCAAGAAAGGCGAGAGCGTGCTGGTGATCTGCGATGAGCCGGAGCGCAGGATCGGCTACGCACTCTGGGAAGCTGCCCGCGAGCTCGGGGCCGAGGCCATGCTGCTGGAGATCATCCCCCGCTCCGGCAACGGGGAGGAGCCGCCCGCACCGGTGGCCGGGATCATGAAGGCTGTGG
>JAFGTO010000176.1 GCA_016934095.1 Candidatus Glassiibacteriota bacterium | reverse complement strand
CCGGACTGGATGGCCAGGGCCTCGCCGAAGCCCTGGAGGTAGAAAGCGTTCTGGTCGGCGTAGGTGTGGCTCCAGGCGCCGTAAGGCGAGCTTTTCAGCAGGAAGAAAGTCTCCTGGGGATCGGCCGGGTCCTGGTGGAAAGCCACCAGGCCGATGTCCCGGAAGACCCTGCACTTGGGCAGGTCCGAGGGCGATTTGGGATCCACGTGGCCCACACCCTCATCCAGCCAGAAATAGCTCATCACCCCGGTGGGGACCACGGTCTCGGACACGGGCAGTTCGTCCGGCCGGCTCATCTCGGCCCGCCAGCGGAAATAGGGGTTGCGGAAAACCGTGGCCAGCCGGTAGAGGTTGATCTTGTCCGCCGGCCAGTACCTGCCGATCCCTGTATCGGCGAAAGGGTGCTGCCGAGTGAACCAGGGGTCGGCGTAGATTTTGTAATACCCGTTGTTGCGGTAGAACTGGGTCCGGAGCACGTTCAGGTCCATGGCTTTTTCCAGGCAGAAAGCGCTCTGCAGCATGTAGTTGAAATACATCATCCAGTAGCTGGGGCCTTCCGAGTACCCGCCGTCCCTGCCGCCCCACGCCGGGTAGAAAGTGGTGGTCAGGGGGATTACATAGCTCAGCCATTTCTCCGCCTCCGGGGCCTCGCCGTAAAGGACCGTGCCCACCTGGCTCATGTAGTTGACCAAACGGGTGCGGTGGCTGGTATATGGCCTGGTGTGGTAAACTCCCTCTTCCTGCCACCACCTCTGGTAGGCCTGCTCCCCCCTGACAGCCAGCATGTTGCGGACAGCGGCCCGCTCGTTCTCGGTGAGCGCATCGTAGATCCAGTCGTAGGCCCGGGCCCCGTTGAGCAGGACCGGCATGGCCACCTCATCGTTGTAGGCCATGTTACTGGTGCCTTGCGTGTCCCAGCGGGTGAGCGCCATCAGCCACTCGCGGGCCCGGTCGGCCCACTTGCGCTCGCCGGAGACCAGGTAGCAGAACCCCAGGAAGTCGAGCACCTGCCCCATTTTGCGGGCCTGGTCGTAATAGTTGCGCCACAGCGGGTAGTTGAACCCGCCTTCCGGGAAGGGCGGCGGCTCCTCCATGACCGGCAGCCTCAGCAGGGTATCGGCGGTCGCCTCGATCCTTTTCCACAGCTTCCGGTGGGCCGGCGAGGTCTGCCTGAGGCGCCGGAAACTCTCCAGGTTCTCCGGGCGCAGGAAAAGCCTGGGGTGCCGGGCGGGGATGCGCGAGAGCAGCTCTTTTACCGGGGGCACGAGGTATTCCCCGGCCCGCTCGGCCACCACGAACCTGCGCGAGATGCTGGGCGGCGAGAGTTTTTCCCCGGGGAACACGCAGCGCCAGCGCCAGGCCCAGCTTCCGCGGCCCAGGCTGAAAGACGGGTGGTGGAGGCTCAGGGGCAGGCCGGCCACCAGCCAGGAAAACCGGCCCTCGACCACGACCGGTGTCGAGGAGAGGTCCCGGGGGATCAGGGGCCCCAGTGCCCTGGCTTTTTCAAGCAGCTCCGTGCTCTCCGAAAACCTTGGGTCCCGGGAGATCTCCAGGATGAAGCCCCTGGAGCCCTCCTCGGGCAGCCAGTTGAAACCCGGCGGGTCATTGATCGCCGTGTCCCCTTCCGCAGGGGCCGGTTTCAGCAGCAGCGGGTCGAACCCGGGGTTTTCCCCCAGGTACAGGCATACCCTGACCTGCGAGTTGTCCTGGCCTGCCGGCGGCTGGTCCTGCGGGAACAGCGGAGAAAAAAACAGGGTTGTAACCAGGGGCCCGATGTACCACTTATTCAGCTTCATGGCTGGCTCCGGTATGGTAAAAAGGTTGTGTAGTCCGGACAAGGCGTTTTCCGCCGGCTGCCGGGCTGCTCCGGGTGTGTTGGTTCTTTGACGGGGGGACCGGCACGGACCTTCGTGCCGCCCGGTTAATAATATGCATCCGGCAGGGGAATTTCAACCACTATGACCGGTGGGCCTGCGTGGGGAATACGTGCGGGAGCGGTCTTTTCAGATTCCGGGGTACCAGTGCAGCGCGTTGTCGAAGTAGAGCTTCTGCAGCACCTGGGCGGGCAGTTCCAGGCCGCGTACCGGGCAGTCGAGCTCGGGGACCGTAATTTCCCGGTCGGTGGAGAAGTAGAGGCGGTCGCGCTCGTAAGTCCCGGCGGCCTGTACCAGTTTCCTGCCGGTTTCCGCCGGGTCGCCCACGGCGATTTCCAGGTCGGTGCCATAGAGCAGGCGGTCCTGGTACTTGATCAGGAAGGCCCGCACTTTTTCCCTGTCCAGGGCCTGCAGGTGGCCGACACGCGCCGCGGTATCCACCGCCAAGTTCGAGTGTTCATCCAGCAGTCCGGCCAGGGCCTCGAGGTCCGATTCCAGGCCGGCAAGGTGGCAGAGGACAATGCGCAGGCCCGGGTGGCGCTCGAGCAGGAGTTTCATGGATTCGAGATACCTGGCCTGCTTCAGCATCCCGGGATTGCGGTAAGCGTGCTCCCGGGGATGGTCCCTGTAGTATTCCCGGTCATTGTTCAGGGCCATGGATTCGAGCGGCTGCCAGCAGCTTAGCGGCTCTATCACGTGGCCCACCAGGGTTTTGTCGCGGCTGCGGACGAAATCGAAGACCGGGTCGAACCGCTCGTCATCGATCATCACGTAACTGTCATCCGGGTCCTTCAGGGCCATGCCGATATCCTTCCAGACCTTGACCGCCACGGCCCCTTTCTCGAAGCTGTCGGCGATCAGGTCAATCGACTCGGAGGCCCAGGCGGGGCTCCCCCAGTTGTTCAGCTTGAAAGAAGTGGCCCAGGAGATACGCCCGGGGAATTCTGCATGCAGTTTCCCGGCCAGCCTGATGCGGTTCTCGAGCGTCTCCCACTGCAAGCCGTCGTAGCAGACGGCCAGCCACTTCATGTTTTCCGCTTCCAGCATCTCGCACAAAAGCTCCGTTCCGGCCTCCACGTCGATGTGCGCGTGGGCATCGATCTTGGGGATCTTCGCCAGCCAGAGGGGGCCGCCTTGCGGCTGACCTGCGGTCTCGGCAGCATCGCCGCCGGAGCGGCCGGTTATCTTTGCCAGGTCGGCCACTGCTTCCCCAGCCGTTTGATCAGGCATCTTTACTCCTATAATTTGTTCTGTTTATCACCGTATATAATAACATCGATTTCCTGTTCAATCCAGCCGCCGGTCAGGCCGGCCGAAAAACACCGGCACTGTCCGGCACGCCCATTGCATTGAAACAAGAAAAATGCCATAATTCGCACAGCCTGTTAACCGCAGGCCAGGCAACCAATTATGTGTTCACCCGACAAAAATCCCATTCTCATTTCCGTAAAATTCTATGTTATTAATGAGAATCACGCGCCGTATATCCCCGGCAGGCGTCCCTTGTGAATCTTCAGTTGCAGGCCTATATTGGGGACAATTATACTTGACCGGATCCCGGATGAAAACAAATTTTTTCAGGTGTGTTCCCTGATAGTGTTTTATCCGGTGCCCTTCCTGAAACCGGGCTGCCTGCTGCCGACCGAAAGCCGGAAGACGACCATGCCGAGAGCGAAACCGACATACGAAGAACTGTCCGCAAAAATCAGGAAGCTGGAAGACGCGGTCAGCAAGGCCAGGCAGACGGAGCTTACCCTGCAGAATGCAGAGAGGAGCTACGCGGAATCCCTCAAGGAGCTCGACAAGATGTGCAGGGAGATCTACGCGATCCGCTCCATGGTGAACATGCCACAGCTTTTTCTGGACCAGAACTGGAACGTGGTTGGTTACTCCAGCGATTTTTCGCTGTTGAGCAGAAAAGTAGTCAGATACGCCAGGCTGAGAAAGAATGTCAAAGATTTTTTCTACAAGGAAGATTTTGAGAAATTGAAGAGCTACCTGGAATTGATCAAATCCCTGGAAGACCTTCCTTACGATGAAGGCCGGCCATGGAAGCTCCGCTACCAGGGACCGAACCCTTCGGACAAGATCGGGCAAAGCTGGATCGTTTACACGATCTGTGAAAACTGCCGGTGGGAGGTCGCCGAGGATAACGGCAGGCTGATAATCAGGCACAAGCCGCATATCCGGGACCACCTGGACTGCTGCCTGATGTCGGCCAGGGAGTACGGCGGAGCGGATGAGGACATCAAGGTCATCTACCATGTAACCACCCCCAGGAACAAGATTTATCTCAGGGACCTGACCGCCATCATCTCCGGGACCTCCGGCAGGGAAGCCACCACTCCGGACATGTTCGGCTACTCGATCTGCGTGGGATCGAATTACAACTCGGAAGGCAGGATCCAGAAGCATGGAGCCAATGTTATCACCCATCCCGAAGTGCTCGACCTGAACACCGGGTACCAGGTAACTTTGGAGCGTACCGGCGGAAGGATAACCCGCAAGCTGCGCAACATGCTTACCGGCAAAGAGATGCCGCCGCTGGAATTCATTGACTATAACGCCGTTTACGACCGCCGCAACCACCTGGGGTTCTATACCTACAGCGGCGAGGCGGAAATTTTCGACATCGAGGTCTACACCCGGAAATCTCTTTTCAGCATAGACCAGTTCAAAATACCGATCGACCTCGAAGTGGGAATCAAGGACGAGAGGTTGAGGGGGAGGATATTCAAACTTAAGTACGCCAAAAACGAGATCATGGGCGCGACCCTGCACACCCTGATGCTGGAGGATATCACCGAGCGCAAGAAAGACGAGGAGGCGCTGCGCGAAAGCGAGGAGAAATACCGTACCCTGTTCGAAGAATCCAGGGATGCGATCTGCATAACCACCAGGGAAGGCAGGATGGTCGACCTGAACCCCGAGATGCTGCATCTTTTCGGCTACGACAGGAAAGAGATGAGCGAGATGAATTTCAGCCGGCTGTATGTCGACCCGGATGACCGTCAGCGGTTCCAGCAGGCCATCGAGAAAAACGGCTTTGTCAGGGACTACGCCTTGAAAATGCGCGGAAAAGATGAGACCCTGATGGACTGCCTGGTTACCTCTACGGTGCGCAGGGCCAAGGACGGCAGTATTTTCGGCTACCAGAGCAGCTTTCACGAGGTTACCGAGCGCAAGCGGATGGAGGAAAAGCTCAAGGATTCCCAGAGGATGGAAGTCATCGGCAAACTGGCTTCGGGTGTGGCGCACGAGGTAAGGAACCCGCTGAATGCCATCCTGGCGATCAGCGAGGCTTTATTCCAGGACATCGGCGACAACCCGGAATACCGCCCCTACCTGGAGCATATCCGCCACCAGGTGGACCGCCTCTCGATCCTGATGAAAGACCTGCTGGAGCTCGGTAAGCCGCTCCAGACAAACAGCTTCACACCGGTTTCCCCCGGTGACATCTGCACCGGCGCAATCGAGCTTTGGAACCAGTCCTCCGACCACCGCAGCCACCAGATCCGGCTGGTCCGGTCGGCGGAGCTGGAAGACCTCGAGGTTTTCGGCAACAGCTCGAAACTCAAGCAGGTCATTCTCAACCTCCTGGAAAATGCGGCCCAGCACAGCCCCGCAGACAGCGAGATACTGATCAAGATCCTCGAGCCTCAGAAAAAAAACCTGGGGATCCAGGTGATAGACCAGGGGACAGGCATGCCGCCGGGGAACCTCTCGGAAGTATTCAAGCCTTTTTTCACCACTCGAAAGCGTGGCGCGGGACTGGGGCTGAGTATCGTCAAGACTATAGTCGAGACCCACAGCGGACAGATAAAGCTCTGGAACAACGACCCGCCTCCCGGAATGACTGCGGAGATCACCCTGCCTTTGAACAGGAAAACGGATAAATGAAAAGAAACGTGCTGCTGGTCGATGATGATCCCGGAATCCAGTTCGGTTTTTCCAGGTACTTCTCTAATACCGGTTTCGGCATCAAGGCGGTCTCATCCCTGGCTGAGGCCCGCCAGGCGATCATGGCTCAGCGTTTCGATGCGGTCCTGCTGGACCTGATGCTGCCGGATGGGAAGGGTCTGGACTGGCTCGACGAGTTGAGGGACAAGCACCCCGGGATAGCAATCGTGGTAATCACCGGCCACGGAGACATCCCGCTGGTAGTGGAAGCCATGCACCGGGGGGCGGATAATTTCCTGACCAAGCCTGTCAGCCTGGAAGACCTGGATTTAATCCTGCAAAAAAGCCTGGAGATCGGTATCCTGCGCAGGAATCACCTGACAAACCAGCGGCTGAGCAAAAAGATACAGCCTTACTTCGGTGAGAGTACGGCCATTAAAAAAGTCCTGGAGCTGGCCAGGCTGGCCGCCGAAAATGATTCAGCCGTGATCCTTCAAGGTGAAACCGGAGCCGGAAAAGGCGTGCTGGCCCGCTGGATCAACGACAACAGCCACCTGAGCTCCGCCCCCTTTATCGAGATCAACTGCTCCAGCCTTAAAGGCGAGCTGCTGGCCAGCGAGCTGTTCGGGCACGCCAGGGGGGCTTTCACCTCGGCGACCCAGGACAAGCCGGGCCTGATCGAGGTTGCCGACGGCGGAACCCTCTTTCTCGATGAGATCGGGGACATGTCTCTCTGCGTACAGGCCGAGTTCCTTAAAGTTATCGAAGAAAAGCACTTCCGCAGGCTGGGCGAGGTTACGGTCCGCAGAAGCGAGTTCCGCCTGATCTGCTCAACCAACCAGGACCTGCTGAAAAAAATCCAGCATGGTTCTTTCCGTCAGGACCTCTACTTCCGCATCAACGTATTTCCCATCCAGCTCCCTTCACTGAGGAGCAGGATAGAGGACCTGCCCGGCCTGGTCTGCCACCTGCTCGAGACTCTCGGGGCGCCTCATCCCGGGGTTTCCAGCGAGGTTCTCGAGCTGCTTAAAGCCTACTCCTGGCCCGGTAATGTCCGCGAGCTGAGGAACGTGCTGGAAAGAGCCATGCTGCTTGCCCGGGGCGGTCCGCTCGCTCCCAGGCACTTTATCGGGCTGCAGAGTCCCCGGCTGCCGGCAGATACTCCCGAAGACATCCTGGGACTGGAAGAGATGGAAAAGATCCACATCAAAAAAGTGCTGGACAGTTTCAACGGTGATACCCGCAAAGCCGCCGAACTCCTGGGCATCTCCCTGGCGACTCTGTACCGCAAGCTGAAAAAAATCCCCAAAGACCGGTAGCCTCCCCCTTCAGGTCCATCCTCCCGGCCCTCCCTTCATATTACCCTGCAGTGCTTCAACCTTACCCGGTCCGCCGCAGGACCATTCTCAGAATTGCAATACTCTTTTACGATAATGAGAATCCGGAAGCCCTCTGTCAATATAACAACCGCGCTATTTTATTACACTTAACTCGACAATTCGCTTCTGGCATTCTTTTTGTTATTATATGTTGGAATCCCCTTTTAAAACAAGGAAAACCAGATGACCAAACGCATCCTGCTGGTAGATGACGAATCCTCTATCCTTTTCGCTTACAAAAAAGTCCTGCAGAGACCCGATGTAATTATCGATGCGGTCGAATCCAAAGAAGAAGCGATAGACCTGTTGTCTGAAAAAGATTACCAGGCCGCAATCCTGGACCTGAGGTTGCACGGCTCCACCGGCGAGGAAGGTTTCGAGCTGATCGAGCTGATCAGAAAAAAGCACAACTGCCTGAAAATAATAATGATAACGGCCTATGGAAATCCCGAGATAAAAGACAAAGCCTACAAGCTCGGTGCTGACTTTTATTTCGAAAAACCGGTCTCCACGAAAATCATCAGGAACGCGCTGGAAAACGCAGGGATCGTCATACCGCCGGCTGCCAATCAATAGGAAACTTTGGGGGCGGTATTTTCTTGCATCACTCCGCCCGGACTCCGGCAACAGCCGGAAAAGCACTAAACCGAGTGCAGACATTACAGTTCACGCTAATTCAGCAAGGAGGTGGCCAGGTATCGGTTCCAGGCAGTAAGAACGACTATTCCAGCAT
>JAFGTO010000175.1 GCA_016934095.1 Candidatus Glassiibacteriota bacterium | reverse complement strand
GTAGGTGCGGTCGAGGTCGAGAAGTACGGCGAGACCGAGCTGACCGGCATCATGATCACCCTGGTCAACAACGCCGACCACGACTGGCTGGAGCCGGAAGGCGTGGCTTACACGCTCATCGACCAGTTCCGCCTCAGCGGTGCCGCCCTGGATATTGATGACTTCCTGCCTCCTGAGGAAGAGGAAGGTCCTGGTCCTACCGGGCCGGTCTGCGATTTCAACGGCGACGGCAAGATCATCATCAACGACGTGATCGCTTACCTGCTGTATGGCCGCGACAATCCGACCGACCTGGCCAGGCTGGACTGGAACGGCGACGGCAAGTACCTGATCAACGATGCGATCATGTTCCTGAACCACATCCAGAAGGGTACCTGCCCGGACGCTGCTCTCCAGCTCTCCTCGGCCGTGGATGAGATCCAGGCCGTCAGGATGGAGGGAATGAGCCAGAGCGACCTCGAGTACCTCGAAGAGTTGATGTCGCAGATGAAGCTGACCGAGGAGCAGGAAGCCGCTTTCCGGCTCGCCCTTTATGGACAGGCCGGCAGGGCCGAGCTGCCCAAGGCGAACACCTTGAGCCAGAACAGCCCCAACCCGTTCAACCCCGCGACCACGATCAGCTACACCATAGCCGAAGGCTCCACGGTGTATGTTACCCTGAATGTCTATGACATCCGTGGAAACCTGGTGCGTTCGCTGGTCAATGAGGCTCGCGAGGCGGGTACCTACAACGTGTTCTGGGATGGTACGGATGAGGGTGGACGCAGCGTCTCCAGCGGCGTTTATTTCTACCGTATCAAGGCGGGTGATTTTAACCAGACCAGAAAGATGGTTCTGCTGAAGTAATCCGTCGGCAATACACGTTGTAGCAGCAGTAAATAACGGCGGGCAGGGCCCCAAATTATCGGGGCCCTGCCTGCCGTATTAAAAAGTGAGGGTTGTCAGGGCCTGCAGACCTGGATTTTTTTCTTGATATTAGATGCTGTAACCAGTTAAATTAGTTTGACGTTTCTTGGCAGGATGCAATACGAAAATTCTATCGTTAATCTAACAGGCTCGAAATAAAAAAGTTGTAGAAATAGTTAATGCCTGCTTCCGGATTCGGAAACAGGTTCCCTTTAATCGAACTCGTTCAGCTTTATTTTATCATTATTTTTCCGAGGAGGCGTTCTCATGAAGAGATCTTTGTTCATTTCCGTTATTTCACTGGCTCTGACTGCTGCTTTCGCTTTCGGCCAGAACACTATCAAGGTGGTCTCCGCCACCGGAGACCCCGGCGCGAGCGTAACGGTAAAGGTTACGGCCACCTCGGACAAAAACATAGCCGGTGCGTCGTTTACGGTGAATTTTGATAAGGCCAAATTGCAGATAGCCTCGACTGCCGCCGGTGCGGACGCCTCCTCGATGACCCCGGTCGGCGTGGAGGTCGCATCCGCCAACAGCGATGGGTCGCTGGAAGTCAGCCTGGTGGATTTCACTTTCTCCAACCCGGTTGCCGCAGGTACGGACAAAGAAGTCTACGCCGTCACCTTTACCATCGCCGCCGGTGCCGCTGCGGGAGATATCCCGGTTACCCTGACGGACGTTTCACTCTCGGATGAATCCGCCGGCGACATTGTAGTGACTGTGGCTGATGGTGCCGTTACTGTTGCCGGCGCAGAGCCTGAGCCTGAGCCTGAGCCGACGGGCGATAACGCCTTCTGGATCACCGACGGCGAGGGCGAGGCGGGCAGCGATGTTGCAGTCAAATTGATGGTCACTACCGATAAGAACGTAGCCGGCGCTTCTTTTACGGTGAATTTCGATAAGGCCAAGCTGCAGATCGCCTCGACTGCTGCAGGCGCGGATGCCGCCTCGATGACCCCGGTCGGCGTGGAAGTTTCGTCCGCCAACGGCGACGGGTCGCTGGAAGTCAGCCTGGTGGATTTCACCTTCTCCAACCCGATTGCCGCCGGCGCAAGCAAGGAAGTCTACGCTATCACCTTTACCATCGTTGCCGGCACCGCCGCAGGGGATGTCGCCCTCAGCCTGACGGATGTCTCCCTTTCGGATGAGTCCGCAGGAGAGATTACTGTCGAGCTGACCGACGGCATGGTGACTGTTACCGGCGGACAGGTGACCCCGCCCACTCCGCCTACCGACAAGAATGTCGTCTATGCCCTCCCGGTGGAGGGTACCGCCGGGCAGACCGCCTCGGTTAAAATAGGCATCAACACCCTGAGCGAGATCGCCGGGGCCTCGTTTACCATAGTCTTCGATCCCTCGCTGATCCAGCTCACCAGTGCGGTGCAGACCGGCGCGGCCGCCAGCATGACCCCTGTCGGGCTGGAGATTGCCGCGGCCAACGCGGACGGCACCCTGGAAGTGAGCCTGGTGGATTTCACTTTCAGCAACCCGATAGCTGTCGGCCAGGGAGAGATCATGGAGCTGCAGTTCTCTTTCCAGTCCGCAGGCACGGCCACTTTCCAGCTCACTGATATCTCTATGTCCGATCCGGACGCCGGTGATGTCGCTTTCGAGGAGTGGACACCGACCCCTACCGGCAATGAGGCACTGGCTGCGGCGGATCTGCCCAGGGCATCGGCTCTGACCCAGAACTCGCCCAACCCGTTCAACCCCTCGACCACTATCTCCTACAGTGTCAGGGGCAGCGGGGTGGCCACCGCGCAGGTCAGCCTGAAAGTCTACAACCTTCGCGGCCAATTGGTCAGGACCCTGGTCGATGAGGTCAAGCCTGCGGGCAGTTATACTGTCCACTGGGACGGCCACTCGGACAACGGTTCCCAGGTGGCCTCCGGGGTCTACTTCTACCGTATGAAGACACAGGATTTCGTGCAAACCCGCAAAATGGTCCTGCTCAAGTAGGGCCATGCGTTCCGCGGTCTCCGACTTGAAGGCGAGGCACCACATCACAGGTGTCTCGCCTTTTTCTTTGACTCGTCCTGCAGGGAGGCACGGCCGGGAGGTCTGTCAGAAACAGCATTATCCAGGCAGGAATAATCTCCGGAGATAAGAGGGCGACTTCATGTTCGGCATGCACTGGCTGGATTTCACCGTGATCACGGTTTACATGCTGCTGGTGGCCGGGATCGGATATTGGACCATGCGCGGCATCCGGGGAACCGAGGATTTCTTCCTGGGAGGCCGCCGTTTCGGCAAGGTGTTCTCCATTTTCCTGCAGTTCGGGGCGGGCACCAGCTCGGACATGCCGGTAAGCGTGGCCAGGGAGTCTTTCCGTAACGGGATGAGCGGAGTCTGGGCGGTGCTGCTCTGGCTGTTCATCACGCCTTTCTACTGGATTATCGGCCCCTGGTACCGTCGGTTGCGGCTGGTGACAATAGGCGACTATTTCGCCGAGCGTTTCGACAGCAAGCCTATGGGCGCAGCCTATGCGCTGTTCTCGGTTTTCTATTTCATGTACTACATCGCTATCGGCCTGACCGCGGTGGGCAAGACAGTGGAAGTGCTCACGCCGCGCCCGGAGAGCTCCTACACTGCGCAACAGGCGCAGAGCGTGGCCGACTACCATCGCTACAGGGAGCTGGAAGGCCTGCGATTGGAGGGGGGCGAGCTCCAACAGGGAGCGGAAGAGGAATACCGGGTCTTAAGAGACAGTTACCGCCTGGGCGAGCTGCGCAGCGGCTATTCTTATATCAGCAGCCGGCTCGCCGTACCGCTGATCGCACTGGTGATCATGTTTTACTGTGTGCTGGGAGGACTGAAAGCCGCGGTGATCACGGATTTTATCCAGGGAGTGCTGATAATTTTTCTCTCGTTCGTGATCATCCCTTTCGGCCTGATCAGGGTCGGATGGTTCCCGGGCCTGCACGAGCGCGTGCCCGAGTACATGTTCAACCTGCTGGGCAGCCCGGTGGCCAGCGAATATACTGCCTTGTACATCTTTTCGATCGTGCTGATCAACCTGGTGGGGATCGTGGTACAGCCGCATATCATCCAGACCGGCGGAGGTGCGGCGGTCGATGAGATGAGCGCCAGGGTGGGCCTGTGCTACGGCAACTACCTGAAAAGGTTCTGCACCATCGGCTGGGCTTTGGTGGGAGTACTGGGCTTCGCCTTATACGCATCAGAGGTCTCAGACCCGGACATGATCTGGGGCTATACCACCCGGCAGCTTCTGGCCCCGGGCCTGGTGGGGCTGATGATCGCCGCCATGCTGGCGGCGATCATGTCCAGCGCGGATGCCTTCATGGTCAGTGGCTCGGCGCTTTTCACCATGAACATCTACCGGCCCCTTC
>JAFGTO010000174.1 GCA_016934095.1 Candidatus Glassiibacteriota bacterium | reverse complement strand
TCCAGGCTTGCCGCTCGAGTGCGGCGAGGTCTACAGTGGATCGCCCGGCTATTTCCGCCCGGAATACGTGGAGCTGGTCCAGAGGCTCGACCCGGAAACCATGCAATGGCTGACCCGCACCTATCCGGTCCTGGGCTGGCGGACCATGGACCCGCGCCCTTTTGTCCCCAAGCCGGTCCCCGGCGACGGTGCCGCTGGGGGGTTCCGCTACGACACCGGCCGGCGCAACATGGAAATGGAGGCGCTCTTCCATTTCGGGCCGGTCCCCGGTAACGGGACCCTGATCTCCGAGCTGATCGAACTGGATGAACACCGTCTGCTGACTGTCAACCGGGCCTCGCGCAACCTCTCGCTGCTGGACCTCGAAGAACCCGACCTCAAGGCCGTAATACAGGTCCCCCTGGGACTGCAGGCTCTGGAGTACAACCTGGCGGCGGGCGAGCTCTACCTGGTCGAGCACGGCTCCACCGCAGGGATGCTCATCTACAGCCTGAAAAGCTACCAGCCTGCCGATACCATGATGCTGGATTTCCATCCCGGTGCCATCCTGCTTTCCAGGGACACCCGCTTCCTCTACATGACCGATGAGAAGGCGGGCTTTCTGGTCTGCTGGGACCTGGCGAACGGGGAAACGGCGGTGCGTGTTTCTACGGATTTGAGACCGCCGTACCTGCTGGCTGTCGAGTCCCGCAGCGGGACCCTGGTGCTGGTCAGCCGCTCTTCGGGAGAGATCCGGCTCTTTCAGCCGGGCAGCCTGGAGCCTCTGGGCGTCGAGCTGGCCCTGGACGGGCCCCTGCTGGATTACTGCGCACCCCCGGAGTCGGGCAGGCTGTTTCTGGCCAGCGGCACCTGCCAGTCTTCCTCGGTATTCAGCCTGAGCCTGGAGCAGGGGGGCTCGCAGGCGGGCCTGGAGCACCTGCTGGGTCTGAGCACTGCCGTGAAGGAGCTGGGCGCAGACCCCGGGGGCAGGTATGTCTACCTGATAGACTCCGGCGAGCGGCTTTTCCGGGTGGATGCAGACCGGCCGCGCGAGGTGAGCCAGGTTGACTTGCATACCCCTCTCCAGCGGGTGCTCGTTTCCAGGGGGAGGGTATATGTAACCGGGGGCCTGACAGACCTGTTCGTGCTGAAACAAGACCTGAGCGGGGATTTCCGGCGGGTGAGTCTCGAGGCCGGGCCGGGTCCGATGGTGGAGCGCAGCGGGCGGCTGATCGTGGCCAACGGCCTGGCCAGCTCGGTGACCATCCTCGACTCCGACAGGCTGGAAGAGGAAGTCTCGCTGCTGGTGGGAGTGCTGCTGGGCCGGGTCTTCTACCAGGACCGCCGGCTGGTGGTCAACAACTGTTTCCGCGAAAACATCATGGTCTTCGACCCGGACAACCTGCTGATCGAGGACATCATCCCGCTGGGCGGGAGCCTCGATTACCTGCCGGAAATGCGCAGCTACCTGGTATTCGATGACTCGCTGGTCGCGGTCCTCGCCTCGCCGCCTTCCAGGGTGGCCATGCGTCTCGAGCTGGAGATGCCCCGGGGTATAAAACTCTATGCGCCCACCGGAGACCAGAAAAAGATACTGGTTGCAGACCAGGCCCTCTACCTGTTCCAGCTCGACCTGGAGCGTAATTTCCGCTTCGGCGACCAGCTCCTTCCGGGAGCCTGTACCGGGTTGTTCTCGGATGATAAGCAGGTCTGGGCCTTTTTCCAGGACGAGCTCTATCGCTACACCCTCGGTGGGGGCGGCCTGATGAGCTCGCGCGGCTACTCGGTCCGTCCCTACAAAATGAGCCGGCGCTACCTGGCCTCGGACGGTTTCCGGCGCTACCGCGGCAGCGAGCTGTTCTGGGTCTCCGACGAGCGGCTGGTCGAGCTGCCTCCCACCCAGGGCGAGGTGCGGGTCATGCGTCACGACCCGGATACCACTTATACCTACGTGGGCACGGACAACAACCTGTACGTATTCGAGCGCGGCTATACCAGGCAGCGCTCCGTCGTCTCCCTGGATGAGGGGGTCGAGGACATCTACCTGCCTGCGAAATCGGCCCAGGCTTATATCGCAGGCAGGGACAGGATCACCATAGTCAACCGCGAGACTCTTTTCAGGTGGGATGATATCGACCGCGGCGGGAGCTTTATTTACGCCGGCGGCGATGACCTCTTTCTGCGCGATTCCCGCAATCCCAGGAGGCTGGTCGTTGCCGATGGCTACCGGGGAAGGGTCTTCCAGGAAATCGACCTGCCCCTGACTCCCACCGATGCAGTGGCCGACCAGGAGCGCCTGTTTCTGCTCGGCGCCGCCGAGGGTGCGGTGGCGGTCTATGTCAACCGCGTGGACACCTCCCGCCTGCCCCGCTCCCCGGACCGCCAGGCCTGGGACACGGATGCGGACCGCAGGGCGGGCACTCACCGCTGAGAAACCTTTTTCACCAGCTCCCTGCCGTTCCCCTTTGACAAACCGGAAATATCATTTATATTATATTGATTATACAGAAATACGGCCGCGCAGCCTGTGCGGTCGGTTCTTTTATATTCTGCCACAGTAAAACGAGAAACGGCGTATCATGGCTAAATTGAACGAAAAAATGGGCCTCACTTTCGATGACGTGCTCATCGTTCCCCGCAAGAGCGAGGTCCTGCCCCAGGAAGTAGATTTATCCAGCCAGTTCAGCCGCGGGATCAGGCTGAACATACCCCTGGTCAGCGCCGCCATGGATACGGTGACCAAGGCGGAAATGGCCATTGCCATGGCCCGCGAGGGCGGACTGGGAGTGATCCATAAGAACATGTCCATCGAGCAGCAGATGGAAGAGGTCCGCCGGGTGAAGCGCAGCGAGAGCGCCATAATCAACGAGCCGCATACCCTGCACCAGGAAGCCCTGCTCCAGGATGCGTTCGACCTGATGGAGCGCTGGCACGTCTCAGGTATCCCGATAACCGATGACCAGGGCAAGCTGGTCGGGATCCTCACCAACCGGGACATCCTTTTCGAGACCGACATGGCGCGCAGGGTGGATGAGCTGATGACCACGGGCAAGAAGCTGATCAGCGCCAAACAGGGGACCAGCCTGGCCCAGGCACAGAAGATACTGCACAAGAACCGGATCGAGAAGCTGCCGATAGTCGATGAGGAAGGCAGGCTCAAACAACTGGTCACGATCAAGGATTTGATCAAGCGCACGCTTTTCCCGAACGCCAGCAAGGACAGCCAGGGAAGGCTGCTGGCTGCAGCCGCGGTGGGGACCAGCGCCGAAACGGTGGACCGCGCCCTGGGCCTGAGGGATGAGGGGGTGGACGTGATCGTGGTCGACACCGCGCACGGGCACAGCACCAAGGTACTGGACATAGTCGAGACCCTGCGCAAGATCCTGGGGGAAATCCAACTGGTCGCCGGCAACGTGGCCACCGCCGAGGC
>JAFGTO010000018.1 GCA_016934095.1 Candidatus Glassiibacteriota bacterium | reverse complement strand
GGCCTGCGCACGCCCGCCCACCGGGCGCGGGAAATCAAAGAGACCTACGGCTGCGCCATGGCCTCGATGGTCAATACGGATGAGATGATAACCGTACCCAGTGCCTCCACCCACACCGAGCGCCAGGTTTCGCGGCAGTTGCTGGCCTCGATCATCCAGCCGCGGATCGAGGAGATCCTGGGCCTGGCTTTCCGCGAGATCCAGGATTTCAGCGACCTGATGGCCGCCGGTATCGTGCTCACCGGGGGCACCGCAGGGCTGAGGGGGATCGTGGATCTGGGCGAGGACATTACCAAGCTGCCGGTCCGGGTCGGCAAGCCGATAGGTATCAGCGGCCTGGTCAACATGGTAGACGACCCCAAGTTCGCCACCGGGGTCGGCCTGGCCTTGTTCGGCGCAGAGCAGGGACAGGCGGAAGGGAAGTTCCACGGCGACGAGAGCTCGATGTTCAACAAGATCCTCGAGCGCATGAAACAATGGCTGAACGACTTATGGTAGAGCCGGGGACGAAAATTATCCAGAGAGCTTTTTCTGAACACTAACACCTCCAGCGGGGGAATTGCCATGGCTAATTTTGAATTATCCGATGCACAGGAACAGATGGCCCGCATAACTGTAATCGGCGTGGGCGGCGCCGGGGGCAATGCGATCAATCACATGATAGTATCCAACATGAAAGGCGTGGATTTCATTGCCTGCAACACCGATGTCCAGGCCCTCTCGATCAACAACGCCCCTTTCAAGGTGCAGATAGGCAAGCAGAGCACCAAAGGCCTGGGTGCCGGCGCCCGTCCCGAAGTGGGCCGCAAGGCCATCGAGGAGGACCGCGATGAGGTGGCCGAGCTTCTGGAAGGCAGCGACATGGTTTTTGTCACCGCCGGCATGGGCGGCGGGACCGGTACCGGGGCCGCGCCGGTGATCGCCGAGATCTCGCGCGAGCTGGGCTGCCTGACTATCGGCGTGGTCACCCGCCCGTTCATTTTCGAGGGTCGCAAGCGGATCAAGCAGGCCGAGACAGGCATTACCGAGATGCGCAAGTTCGTGGACACGATCATCGTGGTCCCCAACCAGCGACTGCTCGGGCTGGTGGGGAAAAACACCACTTTCCCGGAAGCCCTGAAAATAGCCGACAACATCCTGCTCTATGCCTGCCAGGGCATCTCCGAGCTGATCACCACCCCTTCTCTGGTCAACCTGGATTTCGCCGATGTCAAGACTATCATGTACAACATGGGCGATGCCCTGATGGGCACCGGGTTCGCCTCCGGGGAATACCGGGCCAGCGAGGCGGCCCAGGAAGCGATCAGCTCTCCGTTGCTCGAAGACGTCCAGATCAAGGGGGCCCGCGGTGTCCTGGTCAACATTACCGGCGGCAACGACCTGACCTTGCACGAGGTCAACGATGCCAACAACGTGATTTACGAGGCCGCCGGAGAGGAAGCCAACATCATTTTCGGGGCCTCGATCGACGAGCAGATGAACGGCCAGGTCAGGGTGACAGTGATCGCCACGGGGTTCGGCGAGCGGAACGAGCAGGCCAAGCCCGAGGAGGGTGTGCTGGTCGCACCGAGTGGACGGGTACTCGAGTTCGAGAAGGCGATGAACGATGACTCCTTTCCCGACCACATGCCCAAAAACATCGTCAGAAACCCGGAAGGCGCTCCGGGCACCAGTGTGCCGACCGGCCCGAAACCTTATCCGCTGACCATGGAGGAGCTCGAGATCCCCACCTTCATCCGCCGTCAGATAGACTGACACGCAGCGCTGGAACGCCTGGCACCCGGCCGGCAACACCCCGGGCGGGCACCTTGCAGGTACCCGGTTTCTTCGGCAGCCTGCGGCAGGGAAACCTTCCGTCGAGGGGTCTTCAGATGTCGGAGCGAAGATTGCGCCTCTCCAGGCTCACCAAGCCCGTGGCCGCGGTCATGGCCGCAGACCGGGGGCTGATCGCCCAGGCAGTGGACTGGCTGGCCGCAGCACTGGGCGGAGTCGAGTTGGCCAGCGAGCCATTCGCCTTTGACTTTACCGACTATTACCGGCGCGAGATGGGCCCGGGCCTGGTCAAGCAGTTCTTCTGCTTCGGACACCTGCTGCCGCCTGAACACCTGGCCGGCCTGAAAAGGCGCTGCGCGGCTTATGAAAGGGCAAACCGGCGTCCCCGCGGCGGCCGGACCGTCAATATCGATCCCGGCTATTGGTCGGATGCCAAGCTCGTGCTGGCTTCCACCAAGAACTTCGCGCACCGGATCCCTATCGGCCGGAGGGTCTTCGCCGAGGTTACCCTGCGCTACTACAAGGGCAGGCTGGGCGGCCTGGAATGGACCTACCCGGATTACCTGTCCGGGCCGGCGCTCGATTTTTTCGGAAAGGTCCGCAGGCTGTACCTGGAACAAATTGCAAAACCATGATTCTATCACTGTAAACTTGCGTTTTACAAACTGATACCTTATTTTGGCAATTGCCGCGACTGTGTGCCGCCTCTCGCAGACAAGCTCAGAAGCGCTGCACCGCCGGCAAGCCAATGACCGACAGGACCCGATAATGCCCAGAGACCTCAAGGATTTATATCCGCAGCCCAAAAGGATACTGCTGGATAGAAAAGCACCTGCGAAGAAACGCCGCCGCCCGGTGATCTCCCTGGCCTCGGGCCTCACCCTGGTCGGGGTAATTATCCTGACGGCAGCTTTCAACCATGATCAGGACAGTCCGGGAGCGCAGTACGAAGCCGATTCCCTGGAGCTGGCCCTGGCCGTGAATTCTCTTGCCGACCTCGTTTACCGCCCCCTGCTGGCACCGCCTTGCGGGCCGGAGGCCGGCTGCGAGGGCAGGCGCTCGTCGGACAAGGTAAAACGGGGGGACACTTTCGAGACCGTGCTGGTGCGCAACGGGATCGACCGCGGGCTGATGCCTACGATCATGGATGCCGCACGCGGGATCTACAACCTGAACCGGGTGGTGATCGGCCGCAAATTCGAATTCAAGTTTGCGGACAGCCTGCTGGCCGGGGTCGAATACGAGATCGATGAAGACCGCTCCCTGCTGGTGACCCTCGAAGACTCGGCTTCCTGGAATGCAGAGATAGTCCAGACCGAATACCAGGTTTTGGAGCGGGGCTTATCCGGCACGATCAGCAGCTCGCTCTATGAAACCGTGATGGACCTGTGCGGCCTGCCCGAGCTGGCCCTGAAACTGAGCGAGGTTTACGCCTGGCAGATCGACTTCCATTCAGAAATCCGTAAAGGCGATACTTTCAAGGTGATTTACGAGGAAAAAATCCATCCCGGCGGGGCGAAAAAGGTGGGCCGGATCGTGGCGGGAGTTTTCAACAACCGGGGGCAGAACTTCTACGCCATCGGCTTTACCAATGCCAACGGCCGGAAAGACTATTTCGACCTCGAGGGGAAAAGCCTGCGCCGCGCATTCCTGCGCTCCCCGTTCAAGTACATGCCCAGGATCTCCAGCCGCTACAGCCGCAGGAGGTTCCATCCCATCCTCAAGATCTACCGCCCCCACCTGGGAATCGACTACGCCGCGCCGACAGGCACGCCGGTGCTGGCCCTGGGCGATGGGCGGGTGGATTATTGCGGTCGCAACGGAGGGTTCGGCAAGTACATCAAAGTCAAACACAACGGTATGTATACCACCAGCTACGGCCACCTTTCAGGGTATGCCCGGGGACTCAAGGTCGGCACCCGGGTCAGGCAGGGCCAGGTGATCGGCTATGTCGGCAGCACGGGCCTGGCCACCGGGCCGCACTTGGACTTCCGCTTCTATAAGAACAGCAACCCGGTAGACCCACTCAAGGTCGATATCCCGGCAGGAGACCCTGTGGACTCCTCACTTTTCAGCTACTTCTCGGTCCACCGGGAACAAATGGCGCGGCGCCTGGAGGCGATCGGGGGCAATCCTCTCATCGCTCCCGGGGTAATTACCCTGGAAACCGGGGAACCACAGGTTCCGGACCCGGCCTCCGCCGCCTCGGAATAGGCCGTTCCGCAGCCATTGCTCCCTCGCGGCAGGCAGCGGGGAATGCGCTCGCCGTGCAATTCAAGGCGAGGAAAAAATCCTGGCTGACTGCTCCACCGCCGGCTTACCCGGCTCGGTGTTGCCGTAACTCCTGGTCTTGGAGTCTTCCAGACCATACACCCAGATATATCCCACCAGGAAAACGATCAGCGCGGTATTGATCATCACCAGGACAAATACGATGGGCCTGTAGTTGCGGGAAAGCAGGGTCGACCTGATAACCTGCCGGCAGGATGGGCACAATTTCGCCCACTTATCGATCACCTCGTTGCACACCGGGCAGCGGTGGCTCTCCATTTTTATCTTCTTTTTTCTTTTTTCAGCCGGCATTATTCATTTTCCTCGAACCCTGTGCCGGGTTCCGAAGACTGCGCTGCACCACCTCGCCCGTGGGCCAGCCCAGCCCGCGGCCGGCTGGCCTCGGATCCAGCCCCAGGTGGTACTCCAGGTAAAGCCTACAGAGGCGCTCGACAGCCTCCAGTTCTGCAGGCGGCAGCTCCGGCAGCTCAGCCACCGAGGCGGGGAATCTCCGGCAACTGCGGTAAACCAGCCTCAGCCCCTGATAGGAAAGGCTGTGTGCCGTCCCGGCCGGATACGGCCGCCGGGCACCGCAGGCACCGCACAGCAGCCCGCCCTCTGTCAGCACGAAACCATACTCGTCCTGCCTGGCAAGCTTGGTACCGCAGCCGATACATTCCAGCAGCCTGGGAGACAGCCCCATCAGGTCGGCCAGCCTCCAGCGGAAAGCCACCAGCAGGGTCCTTAACCCGGCCTCCCCCTGTCCAGGTGAATCGGCAACGGATAAAAACTCTTTAAGCAATTCGAACAGGGCACGGCTTTCCTGTTCCTCCCTGCCGATTTCCCTGACTAGCTCCACGGCTGCCGAAGCGGCCCAGAAGGCTTCCAGGCTGGCGCGGATACCCGGGAAATGCCGCCGGAGGTCGGCCTCGCGCAGGACATACAGCGAGCCTGACCGGCTCTTGCGGTAGATGGCCTGCACCAGGTTGAACGTTTCGAGAACTCCCTGGTATTTGCTCCTGGCCCGGCGAGCACCCTTGACCATCAGCGACTGTCGGCCGTACTCTGGGGTGAGGACCCAGATTATCCGGCTGGAATCGCTGTAATCGATCCCGCCGAGCACGATTGCCTCTTGGCTCACCGGATGCATCGGCTGGTTTCCCACCTCCAGTAGACTAAAACAACAGCATGGCACTCAAACTCAGCAGCAGGAAGAAGCTGATCATATCTGTCAGGTTGGTGATGAAGCCGGAGGAGACCGCCGGATCGAAACCCATGGATTTCAGTGCGATCGGGATCAGAGCTCCGATAAAACCGCCGACAAACATGGTGACCCAGGTCGCCAGGGAGACTATTGACGCGAGCCTTAAGTTATTCGAGCTGATGAAATAGACCGCCAGGCCGACCAGCAGGCAGATGATAAAACCGTTGAACAGCCCGACCAGCAGCTCCTTGGCGATCATCCGCCAGTTCCTCAAGGCAGGGGTGCCATCCAGGATAATCCTGCGCAGGGTGACCGCCAGGCTCTGGATCGAGGTGTTTCCCCCGATGCCGGCCACCACCGGCAGGAACATGGCCAGGATCACCTCACGCTCCAGGACATCCAGGAACAGATGGATCACCTGGGCCGCTATCAGGATCAGGCCCAGGTTGAGGCTCAGCCAGGGCAGGCGGCTGCGGATGGAGCTGAGGACCCCGGGACGCTCGACACTCTCCGCCTCATCGACACCGCCCAGGCGAAGCAGGTCCTCGGCCTGTTCCTCCTCGATAATGTCGATTACGTCATCGACCGTAACCCTGCCCAGCAATTTGCCGGACTCCTCGACCACCGGCAGCGAGACCAGGTTATAGCGAGACATGATCCGGGCCACTTCCTCCTGGTCCATTTCCGGCGGTACTTTTACCACATCGGTCTCCATTATCCTGGAGATCGGGGTTTTCGGGTCTGCGAGAATAAGGTCGGTAACCGACACCCTGCCCATCAGCAGGCCATGCTCATCCACTACGTAAACCGAGAAAAAGTACTGGATATCCTGGCCTTTCAGCCTTACCTGTCTGATCGCCTGGGCCGCAGTCAGCCCCATTTCCACCGAGACCAGCTCCCCGGTCATCACCCCGCCGGCGGTGTCATCTCCGTATTTCATCAGGGTCTGGATCTCTTCCAGATCCTCGGCGTCGATGACTCGCATCACCCGCTCGGCCTGGTGGTCGCTGAGCTCCTGCACGATATCCGTGGCGTCGTCATCGCTGAGCTCCTCGAATACTTCCTGCAGGGCCTCGTCATCCAGAGACTCTATCAGCCCTTCCTGGTGGGACTCTTCGGTTTCGGCCAGGGTCTCCGAGGCCAATTCCACCGGAAGCAGGCTGAACAGGATATTGCGTTCTTCCTCGTTGAGCTGTTCGAGGATGTCGGCCAGGTCGGCCGGATGAGTCAGGTCGATATACTGCTCGAGCTGTTGACGGGACTCCTGGCCCATCTCGATCATCTGTTTGATTTCTTCCAGGGATCTTCTCTCCAAACTACACCTCTCATCGGTCTGAAAATCTTGTCTTCCAGTCCTGCACCCGCCGGGCAGGTTAAAATCATTCACTCGGGTCCAGGGGCCGGATCTGGCTGTCCCGGGTCCCGTTTTCCTCTTCTGGAATCTCGGTCTGTTTCAGCCGCAGACGCTCCACCCTGTTGGGCGATGCCTCCAGCACCGTGATAATAACCGACCCGAGCTGAAATTTCTCTCCCTCCTCGGGGATCCGTCCCAGCTCGGACACCAGCAGCCCTCCTATGGTCTCGATCTCGTACTCGGTGGGCGGCAGCTTGATTTTATCCTGCAGATCCTCGAACCGGGTGCGCCCGTCCACAATAATACTCAGGTCCCGGCCGACCGTGATCAAACTGCGCCGGCTATCGTGCACGTCGTGGATATCTCCTACCAGCTCTTCCATCAGGTCCTCGAGGGTCACTATTCCGGCAGTGCCTCCGTACTCGTCGAGCACCACCGCCAGGTGGCATCTTTTCTGTCTCATCTCATACAGCAGGGTATCGCACTTCTTGGTCTCCGGGGTAATGATCACCGGATGTATCCTGGGTTTTCCGGCATCCCTGTCTCCAAGCAGGTCCTGGACATGCACGATACCGGTGATGTGGTCCAGCGACTCCTCGTAGATGGCGATGCGGGAATACCCGCTCTCGTGCATCCTGGCGGCTATTTCTTCCAGGGTGGCCTTGCTGCTGGCGGCGACAATCTCGGTCCGGGTCGTCATCACCTCGCGCACCATGGTCTCGCTGAAGTCGAAAACCCCGGAGATATACTCCCGCTCATCCTCTTCCAGGGCGCCCTTGAGCTCCTTTTCATCCAGCACGCGCCTGATATTGTCGCGGGTGAAAATCTGCTCTTTTCTGGGTTTCTTGATGCCGAACAGGCTCAGCAGCAGAATGCTCAGCTTCAGGGTTGCCCGGGCCACCGGCATCAGGAGATAACAAACCAGCCACAGCGGAAAGGCCAGCATAGGCAGCAGGCGGCTGGCGTGCTGGCGGCTCAGCACCTTGGGGATGATTTCCCCTATTAACAGTACCGGCGGGGTCGCCAGCAACGGAATAACCAGGGCGGTGACTACAATCGAGAGCGACTCCTGCTTGAAAATCAGGTCGGAGAACAGCACTGTGATGGTAATATAAGACAGGTTATTACCCACCAGCAGGGTGGAAAGCAGGTCGCCCGGCTGATTCAGGTATTTCCTGGAGAGCCAGGAGATACGGCCGCCTTTTTCCTGCCAGCTCTGCAGCTTGACCTTGTTGACCGAGATCAGGGCGGTCTCGGCCCCGCTGAAAAAAGCGCTGGCGATGAACCCCAGCAGGATCAACCAGAATTGTGTTCCCACAGCATCTCCCTCAAGGATTAATCCATGGACTCAAGATCGTCGGTATCGGTATCTCCCTGCGGCTCCTCTTTTCTTTCCTCTCGCGGAAGGCGAATTATTCGCAGTTTCGAGATCCTGCGCTTGACCAGCTTGAGGACAATGAAACGGTATTCCCCGACATCGATCCACTCGCCGGGGTGAGGCAGACGGCCGAGACTGGCCAGAATAAAACCTCCCAGGGTCTCGTAACCCTCGCCCCCGAGGCTGATACCCAGCAGCTCGGACAGGTCTTCGACATTCATCAAGCCGTCCACCTGGTAGGTATCCTGTTTTTGCTGCATGAAAAGCGGCTCCTCGGCCGCATCGTGTTCATCCTGGATCTCGCCGATTATCTCCTCCATGATATCCTCTACCGTCACCAGACCCTCGGTACCGCCGTATTCATCCACTACAATGCCCAAGTAAATACGCTTCTGCTGGAACTCGCGCAGCAGCTCTCCGCAGAACTTGGTTTCCGGAACGTAATAGACATCCCGGATAAGTTTTTCGATCGGCTGAGGCTCATCCAGCCCGTAAAGGTAACCCAGAAGATCGCGGGTGTACAACAGTCCCAGGATATTGTCCAGGTCTCCATCATATACCGGCAGCCTGGAGTGGCCGGTCTTCTTTACGATCTGGGCCAACTCCTCCAGGGGAGTGTTTATCGCCACGCCCTCGATATCGATCCTGGGGACCATGATCTCGCGCACCATGGTCTCGGAAAGGCCGAAAATGTTGTGGATCATCTTCTTCTCTTCCAGCTCCAGGTCTCCCTGTGCGGCGGTCATGTCCACCATCAGTTTCAGCTCCTCTTCCAGGACCTCCCGGTCCGTTTCGCTTTCATGGAAAAGGCCCTTGAACCAGGAAGTAAAGCCGGAGAGCAGGCTGATTACCGGCCCGGTGAGCCAGAGCCAGGCCCTGATAAACCCGACCATTTTCAGGGCGAACCGCCTGGCGTGGGTTATCGCATATACCTTGGGACTGATTTCTCCGCTGATCAGCAGGACCAGAGTCATACCGACAATATCGACCAGGTAGACCACCTGATGAGACCAGCCGGCAGCCTGGCCGAAATGATGCAGCACGATGGTAGCCACGGCCGTGGCACTGATATTGACCAGCAGGTTGCCCAGCAGGATACCGTTCAGCAGGAAATCCGGCTCTTCCAGCAGTTGTCTGACCACCGCCCCGCGCCTCGGGTGCTCTTCCTCGAGCTGGGAGAGCTCGAAATTGGAGAGGCTGAAAAAAGCGGTCTCCGTGCCGCTGAACAATCCCGATAAAACCAGCAGCAGCGGGAAACAAAAAATCAGAAACAAATAAATATCCATTGCCTGTAAACCTGTTTTGAGCGAATAATGCGGGGGCTTCGAGTCAGCCGGCACTTCCTGGCCGGTACCTGCCGACCAGCCGCTCCTGCAGCCGGTCCATTTCCCGGGACTCCGCCTCGTTCCGGTGGTCGTAACCGAGCAGATGCAAGACCCCGTGGGCCGCCAGGCGCAGAAGCTCTTCCTGTACCGGCACAGCGTAAGCGGCGGCCTGTTTTACCGCCCGGGGCACACAAATATAGACATCGCCGACCAGCGGAGTCTTGGCTCCGCGGCTTTTCACGCCGGCATCACCCTCACCCGAGAGGTCGAACGAGATCACATCCGTCTCCCGGTCCGACCCCAGGTATTCACGGTTAAGCCTGCGGATCATTTCCGCACCCACGAAGGTCAGCGATATCTCGGCCCGGGCCACTTGCCGGCTTTCAAGCAGGCTCACTATCATCGTTTTGAGAGGAGTATGCAACCCTGCCGGCATTCTCACTGTCCTTCCCAGGTGAACCCTTATTCCTGCCGGGCCGCGTCCTGGCATTCGAAACTTTCTCCATGGAAGGCGGGTATTCTATCCGCTGGTGGTGCACGCCGATCAGAATAGTAAGGAACTCCCCGGCGATGCGGTCCAGGTCCCTGAGCGTAAGGTCCGCCAGGTCGAGCTGTCCCTTATGCAGTTTATCATTGATCACTTTCTTGATCAATCCCTTGATCCGGCTGGGAGTGGGATCGCTTAACACGCGGGAGGCCGATTCCACCGCATCCGCCAGCATGATAATCGCCGCCTCCTTGCTCATCGGACGGGGCCCGGGATAGCAGAAATCCCGCTCATCCAGGGTGGTATCCGGGTTCTGCTCCTTTTCCTTGTTGAAGAAAAAGGAGATCGGGGTATTGCCGTGGTGCTGGACGATCACGTCGAGTATGCACTGCGGCAGCCTGTCTTTCCGGGCCAGCTCCACCCCATCCTTGACATGGCTGGCAATGATCAGGCTGCTCATCTTGGGGCTCAGCTTGTTGTGCGGGTTGGCCTTGCCTCCCTGGTTCTCGATAAAGTACTGCGGTTTCTTCATCTTGCCGATATCATGGTAATACGAGGCCACCCGGGCATAGACCGCATTCGCCCCGATACCGGCGGCTGCCGCTTCCGCCAGATTGCCCAGGATGATCGAATGGTGGTAGGTGCCCGGCGCCTCGATAGCCAGGCGCTTGAGCAGGGGCCGGTTCAGGTCGCTCAGCTCCAGCAGGGTGAAATTACTGGTTATCTTGAAGACGTATTCGAACAGCGGCATCAGACCCACAGCGACCATAGTGCATACGAAAGCGTTCAACAGCGACCAGCCGGCCGCCGAGGCGGTCCTGACCAGGGTCTCTCCCCTGATACCCCAGTCGATAGCCAGGATGCCGAACAGGTAGGCTCCGGTAATGTAGAGGATCGAGAGGTACTGGCCCCGGCGCGAGGTAACACCGCTGACACTGATCGCGCCCGCCGACCCGCCCACCAGG
>JAFGTO010000173.1 GCA_016934095.1 Candidatus Glassiibacteriota bacterium | reverse complement strand
TCGACGAGTGGGACAACGTGGCGAGGAAACAGCGCCTGACCAACGGGTTCCGTTATTTCTACACGGTGACCTCGTATGACTGGAACATGGGAGAGAGCCTGGAGAGCCGGATTCTCTTCAGCGAGCAGAGCATGGTGGTACCGCGCTCGGACCCCAACACCTACCTGCCGGCCACGGCCGGGATGACCGGGATGTATGATGCCGCCGGGAACCCTCTCGACCCCCTGGCGAATGCGGCTGCGGCCGTGGAGAACGGGATAATAATGGACCCGGCACCGCCGACCAACAACTTGTCCAGCCTGCAGGTAACGATCAACAATGCCTCCCTGATCGAAAAAGCCGAGGAGTACCAGGTGCGGATCGACTCGGTTGTCGGCGGACCCGGGAAGTACCATAATCACCTGCTGGACCCGGTCTTCGATCCCAAGATCTGGCAGACCGTGTTTGTCAGCCTGGTGGACGGGGACGGCCTGGTGGTGGACACGGATGAGGGCATGATGATGCTCGACGTGGAGTCTCTGGCTGACAATGCTTTCACCGCAGAGGAATTGCGGCTTGCTCCCTCCCCGGTTGCCGGCGAAGGGGTGCCCTTTTCGGTGGTTTTCAGCCTCTCGGGCTTCGACTTCAATTACATGCAGGTCAACCCGGTAGAGGTACTCAAGGGCGGCACCCTCGCCGGCGGTGAGGACCCGGACATCCAGGTCAAGAGCGGATACAACAGCGGGTCGTACAACCTGCCCATCGGCTTCCGGGCGGCCGATTTCCGCCTCAGGTTCGTGGAAACCGCCGCAGGCGACAGCCTGACCCTGGAGGTCTGGGACGAGACCCACCAGGTCCCGGTGCTTTTCAGGGATTTCCCGGGCGACGGCTGGTGCTTCTTCAGCTCCTGGGCGAGGTTCGTGCTGATGATGAACGAGTTCAGGAGCGACTTGACCTACGATGATATCTACGGTGGAGGCCCCAAGCTGAGCTGGACTATCGAGAAATACGACCCTGCCGATTTCCCTCTGGCCAGGGAAGCCAAGATCAACCTGCACCTCTGCGGCCTGCAGGTACTTGTCCGCACCAAGTATCCGCCGGTCGCCGGCGATGAGTGGCTGCTGCGCACCGGCCTGGGCAGCCTGCCGGACTCGGTGGGCCGGCTCTCCCCGGTGGACCCCCGGCCGGTGGTCAGCGGGGTCTCCTATGGGGTAACGGTGGAGCCGGATGAGGATGCGGCCGCAAACCTGGACATGAGCAAGATCCGCGTGGTGCCCAACCCGTTCATCGTCCAGTCGCCCTGGGACTACAGCCCGCAGAAAAAGCAGATCCAGTTTATCAACCTGCCCAACCGCTGTAAGGTCAGGGTCTACACCCTGAGCGGGAACCTGGTCCAGGTGCTGGAGCACGAAGGGGCTGCGAACGCTTACGACCGAAACTGGAAAGGCGGCACAGTGGACTGGGACCTGAGGAACAGGTTCAACTCGCCGCTGGCCAGCGGCTGGTATATCTGGCTTGCCGAGGACCTGGATACAGGCAAGACCCAGCAGGGCAAGTTCGCGATCATCCAGTAGGCCCGGTCCGGCTGCGGGCCCGGAAGGAGGGAGCGCCGGCCCCCTTTTCCCGGAGGGGAGCAGCCGGGTCAGCGGAGGCATCGACCGCCCCCTTTTGGGCAAGTGTAAAATTATGCCCGGTTATTTCTTACGCGCCCGCCGGACAGTCTATCAGAGAATGACTGTCAGGCAAGGAGAATATCGACAAGGAGAAAACCATGACTCAGGGTAAATATCTCGCTCGCCGGCTTGGTGTGGTGTTATCGGCTTTGCTGCTCTGCTCGCCCGGAGCCTATGCCCGGATTTACCAGGCGGGCTCGGTCCTGCCCGGGGCGGTGCCCCTGCAGGAGGCCCTGGCCGTGGCCGGGGCCGGCGATACGATCCTGGTCGAGGACGGGGTCTACCCGGTGGTGCTGCAGCCAGTCCGGGGCGGCACGGATGAGCTGCACCGCCTGGTGATCAAGGCGAAAAACCCCGGCAGGGCCGTGATCCTGGTCCAGGGCAAGGTGGTCAGGCTCGAGACCCCGTGGGTCACCCTGGACGGCCTGGTGCTGGACGGCGGTTTCGGGGCCGCCGACTGCGTGGATATCAGGGGGCCCGGCGCTCACCACTTCGAGCTCAAGCGCTGCGAGGTGCGCAACACACTGCAGGATGGGATAGACATCGAGGGAGCGCCGGCCGGCAGGATCCTGGACTGCACGATCCACCACTGCCTCGCCGGGACCCACCACCTGCAGCACGACGGCCACGGGATAGTGGCCGGCAACCTGGACAGCCTGCTGATCAGGAACTGCAACATCTACTTCGTCTCCGGGGACTGCTTCCAGTCAGACCCGGACCGCGACCCCTGGGACAACATCGTGCTCGAGAACTGCCGGCTGTGGACCGGCCCGCTGCCAGAGGCGGCCGCCGGTTTCCCTGCGGGCTACATCCCCGGTGAGAACGCAGTCGACACCAAGCAGCTGGAAAAGCACCCGCGCAGCAGGCTGACCCTGCGCAATGTCCAGGCCTACGGCTGGCGCGCCGGGCTGATCGGCACCATGAGCGCCTTCAATATCAAGGACCATGTCGAGGTCCTGATAGAAAACTGCGTGCTCTGGGACAACGAAGTCTGCCTGCGGCTGCGCGGCGGCGAGGGGGATGAGGACGGGCGGGGTGGGGCCAGGGTGGCTGTGATCAACACGGTGATGCGCGAGAGCGACTACGGTATCCGCTACGAAGACATGATCAGGCACCTGAAAATCTATAACTGCACCTGGGGCAACCGGGTGGACAACCCCTTCGGAGTAAGGCAGGGCCTGGATAAAAATACTTTCGAGATGCGGAACTGCCTTTTCCAGCTCGAGCGGCTCCCAGCCGAGGCCGCGGCTTTCAAGTCCAACCTGACGGTCGGGCCGGAGTCTTTCGGGAACCCCAGGGGAGGCGATTTCCGCCTGGTGGCGGGTTCGCCGGCCATCGATGCCGGAGAGGACCTTTCAGTCAAGGGGGTAACCAGCGATGCCGCAAGCCGGCCCAGGCCCTCCGGCCGGGCCTATGACATAGGCGCGTACGAGTTCTGACAGCCGGAAGCCGGTCTCCCTGAAGAAATACGGGCCTGGGCAGGGTATTTAACGGGGCGAGACGTGCACGTGCAGGCGGGCCACGGCCTTGCAGCCGAAATCCCCCGTGCGCTCGACCCTCACCAGGTAGTCTCCCGGCCCGGCGAAACTATGGACCGTGGCAGCATAGCCCTCCGGGTCGTGGGCCACCGTGTTGAAGTCCATGCCCAGCTCCTGGTAAACCTCGCTCTTCCAGGCGAACCCTTCCACCGAGCTTACGGTTACCCGGGGGCTGCCATCCCCGAAGTCCCACTCCTCGGACCCTCCCCTGTCGTAGAACACGTTGAACGAGCGCACCTTGAAAGTCACCGGGTCGCCTGCCCGGATGCCGAGAGTGGGGTAGTAGGCGGCGTGGATGGCGGTCGGCAGCCTGCCCGGCTCAGCTTTATCGATGACCTGTATCACCGCGACATCGTAGTCGAGGTTGCCCCCGGAGTCGACAACCTTGAGCAGCTCCTGGTAGGTCCCCGGTGTCCGGTAGGGGCGCTCCTGCACAGGGCCGGCCGCAGTGGAGCCATCGGTGAAGGTCCACTCGTAGGAGGTGATCTCTCCTGCAAGGCTCCTGGACTTGCTCCCATCCAGGGTGGCTGCCTGCCCCGCGCTGACCAGCCGGTGAGGCCTGGCCACGGCAAGCACCGCCGGCCGGTACTGCTCGAGGTACGCCTGCCAGACATAGGGGTAGGCTTCTTCGATGGCCGTCCCGCCGAAGGGTTTCAGGTAGCTGATCTGGAAATGCAGGTGCGCCCAGCCCCCGCTGGTCCCTTTCTTGCCGAGGAGGCCGAGCCTTTGGCCTTTGCGCACTTCGGCCCCCGGCTCGACCTCCGGGTCGATCCGGTGCAGGTGGGTGTAGTGGTAGATCCATCCCCTGTCATCGATGATGTTAATGTTGTTGACATTGTTGCCTTCCCCACCCTCGCGCCCCACCGAGGCCACTATCCCGTCGGTGGCGGCCAGCACCTCGTCCAGGCCCTCGCAGCCGCCGAAGTCGAGCCCGTAATGGTAGTAGATCTCCCCATCCCCGGGGATTTCCCCTCCATCGACAAAGGTAGGCTCGTTGCTCATCTGGGTGTCGCTGGCCAGCCAGCGCTGCCTGACCGGGCAGACGAAAGTCCCCGGCGCGATAAACGGCGAGCCCGCAGGCCAGAGCCTGAGGCGGGCATCCTTGTCCAGGCCCCAGTAGTTTTCGGGGCTTCTCTTTAAATAATCCCGGGTTACCGGGCAGTCGATCTGCACCCCGCCGGCAGGGACCGGGAGGTTGTAGTTAGCCGAATTCAGGACAACAGTGTCCCCGTTCACCGAGACCTTTACCTTGGAGGCGCGCACTGCCGAGCGCAGCTCATCGAGGGTGCTTTCCAGCTCGAGCAGCCCGACAGTTACCGCAGTCCCATCGCTGAGCTCGACTGTCTTCACCTCCCCGAGGCTCAGGTCGACCGTAGCCCTGAGGGGTTTGCGGGCGTAGAGCTCGCCGGAAAAAGCGCCTGCACAGGCAGCCAGGAAAAGAAGCCCCGGGCCGGGGGCAGGCTTAAAACCTTTGAGCAACAGTTTTCTCAGCAAAGACTGGATGACCGTCATTTCGCAGCTCCTGGGCGGTGATAATGGATGGTATTCCGGGCGGCCCCGGCTCGAAAAAAAAGACAAGTGGCAGTAGCGGGTGCCCGCGTATTCGGCCCGGTCTTTTTCCAGCCCGTTTACCT
>JAFGTO010000172.1 GCA_016934095.1 Candidatus Glassiibacteriota bacterium | reverse complement strand
AGCCGTCCGGGTTGACCGCGTAAAACATGTTGTGTGATTGATCGTAGAGCCAGGTGCCGATATATATTGTCCCGTCGCTGCCCACGGCGCCGACTTTGGGGTACTTGCCGGTACGGAACCGCCACTTGAAAGTCCCATCGTGGTCGAGGGCGTAAAGGTATCCGTCCCCGGTCCCGGCGTAAAGGGACCCGTCCGCACCCAGGGCCGGGCTGCTGAACCAGGATGCGGCGTGGTGGCGCCATTTCTGCCGCCCCTGCGGGTCCAGCGCATACAGGTAGTTGTCGTCCGAGCCGATATAGACCGTCCCGTCCGTGTCGATTACCGGTGATTTCATGATCTTGCCGCCGGTCCAAAATTGCCAGACCAACGTGCCGTCAGGGTTTATGGCGTACAGGCAGCCGTTGTGCGAGCCGAAATAGACCGTGCCGTCGGCGGCGATAGCAGGGCAGGAGTATTCGATAGCCCCCCCGATAGAAACCGTGAACTCCGTGTCCCCGGCCGCAGCGAGCGACAGCTCCTCCCGGCCGGCAGGGAACCGCCATTTGAGTATTCCCGGAGCCGGGGCAGCCGGGCGGGCGGACACGGGGATCAGCGAGAACCAGGCGAGAAACAGCAGGCTGAAACGCAGAGTGATTTTCATTTTGGACACCTGACAATGGGTGGCGGTTTTTCCGGGGGGCGGAAGAACGGGTGTTCAGCTTGTAATGAAGAAAAAAATGACAGTCCTACTATAATTATTGCATAGAATATCGGATAAATCAAGTAATTTGTTGTTTTTTAAGTCCTGCCTGCCTGGATCGTTACCAGGTGAGCCGTAAGACCCGCCTCCGGCGCCCCGGGGCGAAAGAGACAAGATCCTGCTAAAAAATTCTCCAGTCCCTTGAGAATTCGCCCGGATTTATCTAAAATGAATTACGGGGTGTTTCTTCCGCTTATACCTTCAACAGGAGGTGGGTCCCATGACTGTTTCGAGCCGCTTGTCGCAATATTTGAAAGAGAACAAGGTCGGTTACGAGGTGGTGCCGCACAATGTCACCTACTCCGCCCAGCATACCGCAGCCAGCGTGCACGCTCCCGGACGGGAAGTGGCCAAAGTCGTGGTAATCAAAGGCGGGGGGGAATACGTCATGGCGGTGGTGGATGCGCCGCACCAGGTGAACCTGAAAAAATTCGCGGCCGTCTCCGGGATGAAAGACCCTGCGGTGGCCGGGGAAGCGGAGCTGAAAGAGCTGTTCCCGGAATGCGAGCTGGGCGCCATGCCGCCTTTCGGCGTCCTATACGGGCTTAAAGTCTACGTTGACCGTCAGCTGGATGAAGACGAGGAGATCATTTTCAACGCCGGCACCCATTTCGAGGTGGTCCGGATGAAATACGCAGACTTCAAGAACCTGGCTCAGCCGACCCTGGGCGATTTCGCCGGGTAGGGCAGGCCCCGGCTGTCGCAGCCTTTTCAGGCAGCCGCATTGCGGGCGATGATGATCAGCGCCAGGCCGGCCACGTAGCAGATAAACATCGCGGCCAGCAGCTTGCCGGTCCCCCTGGGCGCCTGGGCGAACTCTTTCCAGATGAACACTCCCCAGAGCGCCGCCACCAGGGTTGCGCCCTGGCCCAGGCCGTAGCTGATAGCAGGGCCCGCCTGCTCCGAGGCGATGATGCTGAAACTCATGCCGACATTCCAGATGATCCCGCCCAGGATGCCGGTCAGGTGCACTCCGAGCGAACCCTTGAAATAATCACCCAGGGGCACCGGCTCGCCCTCGACCGGCACTTTCATCAGCACGGTGTTGAAGATGAAGTTGCTGAGGAAAAGGCCGAGCGAAAAGAAAAACACCGCTGAATAGGGAGTGAGCTTGCCGGCTTCGGGCGCGACAAAATCAAGGGTCATCGAGCTGACCACCCAGCGGTAGAAGAAACCCATCAGCACCCCGGCGGCCACCGAGAGGACCAGTCCCTTTGCCCCGCCCGAGCCGGCGCTTCCCAGCCTTTTGTAGGCAATCGCACAGAGGATGATCGCCAGAGCGACTATCGCCACGCCGGTGAACAGCATCGAAGCATTGCCCACGGGCGCCTTGACATAGTTTGACACCACCCCGATCACCAGGGCCAGACCCACCCCCACAGGAAAAGCCACTGCCATGCCGGCCACGGCGATGGCGGCTACCAGCAGGATATTGGAGAGGTTGAATATCGCCCCTCCCAGCAGGGCCGAGCCGATGTTCTCTGCCCCGGCCTGGGCGATATCGGGCAGGAAGGGCCGGCCGGCACTGCCAAGGCTGCCGAGGGTGAAAGCGAAGACCGCCGAGAGCAGCAGCACTCCCAGGGTGTAATCCCAGTAATAGAGCTCGAACCGCCAGCGGCGGCCCGCCAGTTTCTGGGTATTGGCCCAGGAGCCCCAGCACAGCATGGTGATTACGCAGAACAGTACCGCCGCCTGATAAGAATGGAGGATAAACATGATGCCTTCCCCCTGGAGAAAATGGTGAGAGGCTCCCGGCCGGTGCCTGGAGGGGCCGGGCTGAAAAAAAAGTCCCAGGCAACCCACAGCAACAACAACATCAAGCGTACCGCTGCTACCTTCCGGTCCTGACGGGGTTAGCGAGTAGTTGTCCTGTGGACCTGGGACTTGATAAAATATTACGAACCGGCCCGGGATGTCAAATTCATTTTTCAGAGGCTTTGGTTTACGGGTTGGATCTTTTTAGCAGGATACCGGTCAGGGGACATAGTTGTCAAGGATATAATTCAAGGGGTCTTTGGGGACACCGTTCTCGACAACTTCATAGTGCAGGTTGGGTCCGGTGGTGATACCGCTCTGGCCCACATAGCCGATCACCTCGCCGCGCTTTACTTTCTGCCCCTTCCTGACCTTGCTTTTCGAGCAGTGGGCATACTTGGTGTTAATCCCGTAGCCGTGGTCGATCACGATGGTCAGTCCATAACCCACCTGGTGCGAGGACTTGATAATCTTGCCATCCGCCGTGGCTACGATAGGCTCGCCGGTCTTGGTGGAGATGTCGATGGCATTATGGTACTGCAGGGTGTGGTAGATTGGGTGCCTGCGCCTGCCGAAGAAGCTGGAGATATAGCCGGTAGTCGGCTTGATCGAGGGATGGTGCGCCCACTTGTCGGCGCTGGCTTCCATGCTTTCCATGGCTTCCTGCAGGCTCTGGCCGATCAGGTCCGCCTTGCGCAGCAGGGCCTCGACCTGGTCTTCCTGGGAGTAGATATTTTTGGCCAGCTCGCTGTCCATCTCGAACAACTCGTCGTAATGTCCGGGAAAGGTACCACCGATTCCGACCTTGGTCACTTCCTCGTCCAGCACTTCCAGTCCCGCGATACGCCTGAATACCTGGTTTTCCACTAGCAGGCCATCGATCTTGCCGTTCAACTGGCCGATCTTGCTTTCGACCGTATTCAGCTTCTCGGTGAGCAGCCTGTTTTCCTGCTCGAGGTTTATCAGCTTGAGCTCGTTGTAGGTCTTGTTGACAGAGGAAATGACCAGGTAGCCGACACCGACGGCCAGGGTGAGGCAGCAGAAAGAAAGGAAACCTATCAGCCAGCGCGAGACGCTCAGCCTGCGAATGCTGATGTCGCCGTGGGGAACAAACAGAATTGTCCAGGCTTTTCGGGGCATCGCTTGAACTCCGTAACGGTCGGGCGCTGAAAGCTATGTCATTATCCGGTGCTGCGTTGGCAAGTATACTTAAAGGTGGGTTTGTTAGATTGTAACTTGGCCCCTCAAGGTTGTCAAGAAATTTCTTAAAAAAATGATCATCTTTTTTTCACGCCTGTTAAATACTGGAAAACCGGGACCGCGGCAACGGTTTCCGCATGTGTTCCTGCCGCCGGCCGGACACGGGCCGGGGCGGCAAAGGCTCATTCCGGCTGCCGGCTGACCGGGGCTTCCTTGCGGCGCTCGATCAAGGCATAGGCACTGTGGTTGTGGATGGATTCGAAATTTTCGGCTTCCACCCGGTACCAGGTTACGGCTTTGTTCTTTTCCAGGTTGAGGGCGGCCTCGCGCACCACGTCCTCCACGAAACGCGGGTTGTTGTAGGCATACTCGGTGACGTATTTCTCATCCCTGCGCTTCAGCAGGGGGTAAAGGGCGGAGCTGGAAGAGTCCTCGGCCACGGCGACCAAGTCCTCGATCCAGATGAACCGGTTGTAGCGCACCTGGATGCCGACAACCGAGCGCTGGTTGTGGGCGCCGAAATCGGAGATCTCTTTCGAGCAGGGGCAGAGGGTGGTTACCGGCACGTTGACCGCCAGCACGAAATCCGAGTCCTCGGCAGTGGCGCCTTCCGAGGCGCTGAAGCGGCAGATGTATTCCTGCAGGCCCCTGGCCTTGCTGATCGGAGCCTGTTTTTCGATGAAGTAGGGAAATTCCAGCTCGAGATGCGCCAGGTCGGCGTTCAGGCGGCGACGCATCTCGGCCAGGATCTCCTGCAGGTTGTCAGCGGAGATATTACCGCGGTAGTGGTTGAGGATCTCGATAAACCGGCTCATGTGCGTGCCGCGGAAGTGGTGCGGCAGCAGCACGGACATTTGTATGCTGGCTACCGTGTGCTGGGTGCCGTTGGCCCGGTCCTGAACCACGATGGGGTAGCTAAGTCCCTTGACACCTACCTTGGTGATCTCGAGGTTTCGGGGATCGAACTCGCTCTGCAAGTCAGGCATCTGGCGGTCGCTCAAATCAAGCTCCTCTGTCCCGGCCGGGAGACCGCTTGCCTGCAGTGCCGGTCTTCACGGCCTGGAAACGCTCCAGGGCCAGGTGGATGATCCGCTCGAGTACCGCCCTCAGGTCGAGGCCCAGTACTTTGGCCGCCTTGGGAAACAGGGAGCTGTCTGTCATGCCCGGCTGGTTATTGGCCTCGATGCACCAGAGGCCGCCGGATTCATCGAGCCGGAAGTCGAGGCGGGAGTAATCCTTCAGGCCGAGGACCTTGAAAGCCTCGAGCGCGTAATGCTGGGCGCGTGCGGAGACTGCGGGGTCTATCCGGGCGGGACAGATATACTGGTTATCGTGGCTCTGATATTTGGCCCTGTAGTCGTAAAAGCCGCCAGGGACCACTATTTCGAGCACGGGCAGGGGCACTTCGCCCAGAATTCCGACAGTCAGCTCGCGGCCGTCGATAAAGCGCTCCACCACCACCTGAGGGCCATAGCCGGCGGCGAGCTCGGCCGCTTTCAGGCACTGGGCCAGGTTACTGCATTTGGACAGCCCCACGGTGGAGCCCTGAGCCGCCGGCTTGACAATCAGCGGCAGGCCCAGGCGCCCGGTGCCGTGCTCCAGCACCTCGGGCCAGTGTTCCCTGTCTTCGGCCTCGAGCACCAGGTATTCCGGCGTAGGGACACCTGCTGCGGCGAACAGCCGTTTGGAGGTAACTTTGTTCATGGCGATTGCGCTGGGCCCGACCGGGCTGCCTGCATAGGGCACGCCCAGGAGCTCGAGGACGGCGTGGATGGTGCCGTCCTCCCCAGGACCGCCGTGCAGCACGCTGAACACGATATCCGCCGCCGCCAGCAGCCCCAGGCTGTCCTCATCCGGCAGCGGACGGGCCGGGCTCCGGCCCAGAGAAGAAGCCGAGGCCGGATCTATCACCATCCAGCCCAGGCCGGGATCCATCACGGTTACCCGGTGCTTCCCCTCGCTCAGGGCCAAGGCTGCGCACCGGGCGCTCGCCAGCGAGATCTCGCGCTCGCTGCTGTCACCTCCTGCCAGGATGATAACTTTCATCCGCCTGCCTTCCGTTTTTTAATTTTTGCATCGCTATTCTCGTTTCAGGGCGACGGTTTTCCGGAGTCTCCTTGCTATTTTCTGTTTCCTCTGCTATAATTGGTATCGTTTTTGCCGCTACGGTATATTGAACAAATCTTTCATCAGCCGGTATTTAACTTGAGCGCACCATTTCCCGGCGGTGTTGCAGCGTGCCTAAATAATATATCGGCCGGAACCGGTTTTGTCATCATAAATTCTTGCCGCGTTCCGGGCAGGCACACGGCCGGCTGCAGGCAGTCATCGGCTCGCCGGCGGCAGTACCGTACCGCAACCTCGGCGGCACCGGCTGCGCAGTTTTTGTGATAATAGGGTCGTTAGCCCGGATTATTCACGAACCGGAGGCCGCGTAGCTAAGTACTCTGGCTCATAAGTTCGGTGACGTATTTTTTAGGATTAAGCCGCAGTCAGTTTTTGTTCTAATTCGTTTTTTGAAAGT
>JAFGTO010000017.1 GCA_016934095.1 Candidatus Glassiibacteriota bacterium | reverse complement strand
CCCCAGGAGACCGCCCTGGCCAACGTGGCCAACAGGCTGGATCCCGGGGTCTGGGTAATGCACAAGCACATCCCGATGGACTGGTGCGATGCCTTCCCGCACAACCCCAACCTGGTCCGGGTGAGCGGCAAGACCGCCATGCTGGAGACCGAGCTGGCCGGCGAGCAGCGGGGCAACAGCCGGCTGCCGGTCTGGGTCGGCGATTATTTCCAGTACCGGCTGCGCAATGCCATGCCCACCGGTATCGTGGGCGCCACCGGCAGGATCAACCGCCGCGGGCTCGACAACACCTGGGGAGGCTGCAAGTCGAACAGCGTGCGCATGCACGACCCGGTCTACGGGGGGAGCTTCAACCCATGTATCGCCAACCTCTACGTATACAGCCGGCTGGTCTGGGACCCGGAAGCCGACGTGGGCGCGCTCTACCTGGACTGGGCCGAAAGCCGGTACGGCAAGCAGGCCGCACCCCACGTGGTGGAAGCCTTCCGGCCCATGCGCCAGGCCATGCAGCAGATGATGCTCGGCAGGGGCCAGTTCCTTGACCTGCGTTTCGTGATGAGCTACGACCAGTGGCGCGATGTCATGCACTGGGGCAACAACCTCTCGGACTTCGACCACAGCCACCCGGTGCAGCTCCGCCTCAAGCTGCTCGAAAAGCCGGACGACCGCTTTTTCCACGAGTTCCTGCCTGAGAAAGACCAGGCCATCGGCATGGTAACCAGGGCCCTGGGCGAGGTGCACCTGACTAGGAACCTGGTCCCTGAGCGTGAGTACCTGGCCCTGGTGTCTTTCTTCGAGCGCATGCTCAACCTGGCGGTGTTCTGCCGTTACCAGATGGAGGCTTTCGGCTGGATTGGCCACGTGGAGGGGATCACCCCGCGGGCAGCGGAGCGGCTGAAAATCTGCCGCGAAAAGATGGCGGCCTGCGCCGGGGCCCTGCCCCGCTGGGACCCCGACTACAGGGACGCCAACGAAGTGGTGAATATCGAGATGTACCCGAACATGATGGCCTGCATCAAGGAAATCGACCAGGCCCTGGCCGGCCGTTAAGCCTTAATGTAATTTATCATGAAAGGATTACATGTTGATATATTACAAGCACTTGATAATACTTTGTATTTTCTCGTTCGTAGCGCCTCCTGCCACCCTGCGCGCCTCTGAGCTTGAGGAGCGCCTGGCTGCGGATGCGGCCCTGGCCGGCGAGGCATTAATCCGCTGCCGGCGTTACCTCGATGCCTGGAGCACCAGGATTGACAGCCGCACCGGCCTGCTCCCCCAGCGGATCACCGCACCCGGAGAGAGCCTCTGGACTCCGGAGAACTCGGCGGCCGACAATTTTCCTTTCATGGTGATCGCCGCGCGGTTTGTCGGCCGGCCCGGTGAAGCCGAGGGCCTGTTCCGCCGGGCCATGATCGGGGAAAAACTCTTTGCCCTGCAGGGCAGCGCCCTGCCCACCGCCCTCGAGCTGGATACCGGTGCAAAAGAAGTCCGGGACCTTGGCCGGCTGATTTTCGGGGCCTCCGAGTATGCCAAGGACGGCCTGGTGCCGATGCTCGAGATCCTGGGGCCGGGGCCCTGGTCGGAGCGGATGCAGGAGCTGGTCGAGGGGATTTTCGCCCTGGCCCCGGTCGAGACGCCCTATGGCAGCCTGCCCTCGGACGATGCTGAGGTCAACGGCGAAATGCTGCAGATCCTCTGCCGGCTGTACTGGATGACCGGCAGGCAGAAATACCTCGAGTGGGCCCGCCGTATCGGGGACGCTTACTGCTACGAGGTGATTGTCAGGCACTACGGCCTGCCCGCCCACCACTGGGATTTCACCGCCCACCAGGGCGACCGGCGGTTCAAGGCCCGGGACCACGGCTGCGAGATTGTCTCCGGGCTGAGCCTGCTCTACGCTGTCGAGCGCGAGCAGTCTTCCCTGCGCGCCTGTTCCTATTACAACGCAGTCAAGCTCATGCTCGAGAGGATACAGTACCTGGCCGCGGACAAGGCCTCCGGCCTGCTCTACAACGAGGTGGATGCCGTAAGCGGAGAGGTAACCAGGCCGGGCTTCTCAGACTGCTGGGGCTACAACTACTACGCCTATTACACTTTCTACCTGGCCACCGGCGAGGAAAAATACCTGGACTGCGTGCGCCGCGTGCTGGAGAACATCCACCGCTACCGGGGCTACCGCTGGGAGCCTCGCAGCGACGGGAGCCAGTCGCAGGACGGCTACGCGGATGCTGTCGAGGGCGCCCTGGGACTGCTCTGCCACCTGCCCGTGCAGAGCGCTTTCGACTGGGTGGAAACCGAGACCCGGCGTCTGTTCGGGTTCCAGCAGGAGGATGGCACGCTCGAGGGCTGGTGGGGGGATGGCAACTTCGCGCGCACGGCCCTGATGTATGCCTTCTACAAGACAAAAGGCACTTACTGCATCCCCTGGCGCGAGGACATCCGGCTGGCCGCTGAGCAGACCCCGGAGGGCCTCGAGGTCTACCTCAAGGCGGACAAAGCCTGGTCCGGCAGGCTCTGTTTCGACCCGGACAGGCACCGCCGGTTCCT
>JAFGTO010000171.1 GCA_016934095.1 Candidatus Glassiibacteriota bacterium | reverse complement strand
TATGTAAATTTAATCAGACCTCAAAATCTTGTCAATATTTACTTAACCTAGTATTATTAAAGCCCTGAGAAAATGCTCCAAACCGACTGGAATACGGTTTTCCCCCTGTTGACCGTGGCGACCACTGCAGGCTTCGTGCTGCTGCTTGCAATGGTGGGCCGGGTGGGGACCCTGCGGCGCGATATCGGGCCGGCGGCTGCGGTACTGAGCGTGCTCGGCCTGGCAGTAAGCGCCGGCATGACACTCTGGCAGTGGTTCAGCTTCCCCAGGGGGTTCGACCCGGACACTTTCAGCGGCCTGCTGCGGGTCGACCGCTTCGCCATCTTTTTCAACCTGCTGCTCTGCGCCGGCGCGGTATTGTGCATCCTGCTCTCGAGCAGGCTGACCGGGAAACTGAAAACTTTTGCCGGCGAATACTACGCCCTGATCGTGCTGGCCGTTTTCGGCATGATGGTGATGGTCAACACCACGGACCTGGTGGTGCTGCTGGTGGGCCTGGAGACCATGAGCCTGGCTGTCTACGTGCTGGTGGGCATCCGCCGGCACGACCAGCGAGGCAGTGAGGCGGCAGCAAAATATTTCCTGATCGGGGCTTTCGCTTCCGGCTTCCTGGTCTACGGGATCGCGCTGACCTACGGGATAGCCGGCAGCACTCGGATGGAGCAGATTGCCGTAGCGCTGGCGGACAGCGGCGGGATGCCCGGCGCAGGCAAGGTCGCCCTCGCCGGGCTGGGCCTGGTACTGGTGGGCTTGTTTTTCAAGGTCTCGGCGGTGCCGTTCCACATGTGGGTCCCGGATGCCTACGAGGGCGCTCCCCTGCCGGTAACAACTTTCATGGCGGTAGCGGTCAAGGCGGCGGCTTTCGCCGTGCTGGCCCGCCTGCTGGTGATCGGCTTCCACCCGCTGGCCCATCACTGGCTGCCCGTGCTCTGGGCCCTGGCGGTGGCCACCATGACCCTGGGCAACCTGGCGGCTATCTTCCAGGGCAGTATCAAGAGGATGCTGGCCTACAGCAGTATCGCCCACGCCGGCTACCTGCTGGTGGCCCTGGCCTCCCTCAGCCCTGAGCCGGGCCTTGCCGTGCAGCAGAGGGTGCTGCTCTCCCTGCTCTATTACCTGGTGGTATATACGCTGATGAATGTCGGGGCGTTCGGGGTGCTGATTTACCTGGAGCGCGGCGGCAGGCCCATGGAGACCCTGGAGCAGGTGCGCGGCACCGGGTACGGTTACCCGGTGCTGGGTGCTGCCATGGCGGTTTTCATGTTCTCCCTGGCCGGCATCCCGCCCACCGGCGGGTTCATGGGCAAGTTCTACGTCTTTACCGCAGCCATCGACCGCGGCCTGGTCTGGCTGGCCGTGATCGGGGTGCTGAACAGCGCGGTCAGCGCGTACTACTACCTGCGGGTAACAGTGCAAATGTACATGCGCGAGAGCGAAAAGTCCCTGCCGCGGATCCCCTTTTCCATCCCCCTGGCCCTGGCCCTCACGGTCTGTTTCCTGGGTATCTTTTACCTGGGTGTCAGCCCGGCCGGCCTGCTCGAGGCCGCCGGCAGGGCGGTCGAGCAGGCTACAGGCATGGTCATCCTGAAATAACGCTCTGGCAGACAGCAAGGGCAGGGACACGGCCGGATGTGTCTCCGGCCGGTTCTCGTAACACAGACTATGCGGAGAATTGGGAGGTAACCCTTGGAGTGCCCCTGGTGCGCGATGGAAATCGAGCGGGGGCTGGATGAATGCCCCTTCTGCAAGAACCCGGTGCGGGTAGGCTCGAAAGGCCGCAGCACGGCCTTCAAGGTACTGGCCGTGCTGGCCTTGCTGGGGTTTACAGCCCTGCTGCTCGGAACCGCTCTACCTGTTCTTCTTCACTGGCTTCTTCACCACTGACCAGCCCCACCCGCGGCTCTCCCTGGTAATCGCTTTCGCTTTCGCTCCCCGACTGTTTCTCATACCAATCCGCCAGCCGTTCGATCAGCCGGCCGCCGAAGATGCCGCCTGCAATGTCGGAGAGGTCTTTCAGCACCTCGAGCTGCTCGGGGCGGCCCGGCCAGTGCTCCAGCAGGATCTCCTCATCCACGTAGGTGCAGACCCTGTTCAGGGCAAACGCTATCAGCACCAGGTCATCCAGCAGGCCCACCGGCCCCACCAGGGTCTCCGGCAGCAGGTCCAGCGGGCTGAAGATGTAGGTAAAGACGATCCCTATCTTGATCCGCAGGTTCCTGGAGACCCTCCGGTCGAGCAGGATGCGGCCCAGCAGCACGGTTATGTCGGGCACCAGCAGGGCCAGCTCCGCGAGCTTCCTGGTACACGACCCCGGCTTTTTGCCGGTCCAGCCCAGCAGCCGGGCTTTCAGCGTGTCGTAGAAACACGGGGCTTTCCCCCCCTGGCTCAGCTCATCTGATGGCATCTATCTTCTCCTTACTTAATTTATAAAGCTCCGTACGGCCTGACTTGTGTTTAACGGGCTGCGGCACGCCGCAGGTGGTTTGCCCGTGCCTTTATCAAGATAATACGGGAGGGGGCTACATTTCAACTACTACTTCCGCCGCACCGCGGTGATCTACCCGCAGGACCCCGCCCTGCGCCAGCTTCTCCCAGGTCCAGCCCGGCATGTCGAGGCTCACGCGCTCATCGAGCCTCCCGGCCCCTGCTCTCACGCTTTTCGGCCTGGCGCCCAGGCGCAGCACCTCGACAGCATCCAGGTCGTAAGTCCTGTAGCTCACCCTCCGGGGTCCATAGGAGACAGTCTGCACCACCGAGGTCGACCTGAGCAGGTGGTTTTCCCCGGCCGGGGCCCATTCCGGCACTGCGGCCAGTCCTTCCATGAAATGCCTGATATAGTCGCCGTAGCCATCCGAGAACCAGGCGGTCTCCCAGCCAGGCCCGACCCAGACATACCCGCAGTCCTCGCACACGTAGGTGGCGAAGTTGAAAAACCTGAAGGCTTCCTCCAGGTAGCGCCGCTCTCCGGTCTTTTCGTAATACATCGCGCAGACCGAGGCATAGCGGGACGTGTGGCTGCCCATGGGGAAGTAGCACCAGGTCTGCTCCCTGATCGCCTCCAGGCCCTCGGTGGCGAACACGCCGGCTACCCAGTGCAGCAGGGCCGGCACATTGGTTTTCCAGCTCGGGTCGTATTCCGGGTGCTTGAGGATGTAGCGGGCGGTCTCCAGGGGGGTGATCTGCACCCGGTTCTGCAGCGCGTGATCGCTGGGGATATCCTCGAAGTAGCCGTTCCAGATGAAGGTTTTCATCGGGCCGTTTAGGGCGAAGAGCCACTCCCAGGCGAGGCTGCGGGCTTTCCGAAAGGACTCGACCCTTGCGCTGTCGATACCGGTCCTTTGTGCGGTGCGGATCAGCTCATCGAACAGCCGCACCGGCTCGACTACGTTCGAGGTGTACTCATCGACCACCACCCCGGTGCGGGCGTTGACCCTGAACGGCCAGGGTGAGCGCGTATCGAAATGGGTGCCGAACTTCTCCTTGCCGGGCAGGACATCCCGGACATTGGCAGCCAGTGCATCCGCGCAGTCTATGGCAGCCTCCAGGTACCTGGCCTCCCCGGTGATCTGGTAAAACTTCAGGTAGCCGATACCCAGCTCGCCTACCTTGTCCGGCTCGATACAGTGGAGCCCATCCCCCCGCCCTTCTTTCTCCCACCTGGTTCCACCCTGGTAGACCCGGCTCCTGGGGTCGGCGCTGGCATAGGGGCAGTCCGGCCAGGGCCAGTCCGTGCAGGTGGTGCCGTTCGCCAGCATCTGGTCCAGGCACTCCCTGACAATCTCCAGGTAGGATTCATCCCCGGAGAACACCCGGTAATCCACTGCCAGGCTCTGCACGAAACCGGCGAAAACGCAGGCCGGGTTGGGTATCCAGTCCGTGCCGGAGGTGCCTTTAGCGTAGCTGCTGTCCTGGCCGGGGCCGTTGAAATCGGCGTGGACCATATAGAGCTTGAGCCCGCTGGTCGGCTCTACCGGGACAGTCTTGAGGAACTCCGCGGCCAGGCCCGCCACGTGCGCGTACGCCGCGCCCGGGATCTCGGGCCGGTGCCAGGCGAGGAGCCTGCCCCCGCTGTCGCGGACAAGGCTGTGGGGCAGGGTGGCTTCATCGGCCAGAGCACTGCCTGCCGCGGCGAGGAAAAGGAAAAGGACGGTTATCAGCGCGCTTTTCATGATGGTTTTTTCCTCTCAGCAGTCAAGTGCCGGCCCGCAGAGACTTCGACCGTTCCGTTTTACCGCAAATCGATAAAAAGGCGAGAAACACCCCGCTTGTCTCAATCTAATGCGCGAGCCCGGGCCTGGCAAGATATGACGGGCACCTGCAGCCAGGAATCCAGGTGCCTCTGTACCTGTGCAGGAACTGCACCGGCTCACGGTAAGGCGGAACCGGTTGACTTTTACGGAAATGAAAGGTAGAATAACAGAAAAAGCTTACAGGTAATGCGGGCCGGGACAAGTGTCGGGACAACGGCGGTTTTACCAGAATCCCGAAATACGGAGTAGCTGAAATGAGACAGTCTCGCAAGTTACTGCGGCGATATTGGAAGGAGGCTTTTTTTGTCCTGGCGGCGCTGTGCCTGGCTCATGCCTGGCCTGAAGACCTGGCTGCAGCTTCAGGGGAAGAGGGCCTGGAAAAACAGGTGGAAAAACTGCTGGCCGGCAGGGAGCTGTATTTAAGGGAGAGGATCAACAGCTCTCCCAAGGTCTACTGCACTATCACAGACAGCTCCGAGGCCTTTTTCATCCAGGAGGAAGGCCGCCTGCTGAACCTGGGCAAAAAGGCGCAGGTGGTAATCACCGGGGTAAAGCACTACCGGGCGCAGAAACGGCTGAAAGTGAAGTTCAGGCACCGGACCCTGGGAGAGGGCTCGATCAACTTTTACTGGACCCGGGCCGCAGTGCCCACCCTGGAGAGCTTCCGGGAGATGGCCCGGCTGGCCTTCTGCGAGACCTTGAAGGATGACGGCCTGGCCCTCTACGTGGGCAACCGCCGGAGCAGGCAGCTCCATTTCCTGGGCTGCAACCACCTGCCGGAGCCTGCCCTGCAGGAGCGCTTCAGCGACCTGGACAGTGCGCTCGAGCAGGGCTACCGGATGTGTGGGCTGTGTTTTTGTCAGACAATGGTGCTCCCCGGCACCGGGGTGGAGGACTACCTCTCCTCGATGGTAGCTTCCCGGCTGCTCTCCTACTACCAGGTGAACCCGGATGACTCGATCAACGGCCTGGTGCGCGGTCTCGGCGAAAAAGTTCTCAACAACTGGCCCACCCCCTTAAGGGGTTACCACTACAGTTTCACCGTGCTGGAGAGCGACAAGGTCAATGCCTGCGCCGCTCCCGGAGGTAAAATTTTCGTGCACCGCGGCCTGGTGGATGCCCTGGAGAGCGAGAACGAATTAAGCGGGATCCTGGCCCACGAGATCGCCCACGTGGAGCGCAGGCACGGGATCAGGGAGTACTACAAGAGGAAGTCCCGGGAGTTCTGGCTCTCCCTGGCCGCGGTCGGCCTGGGCTGGTCGGTGGAGAAGCTCACCGATGACACCGGCCTGGGCTGGTTCTCCTTTTACAACTTCCTGGATGCGATGGTGCTGGCCAATGAGATCGCCCTGGCCGGCTACAGCCGCGAGTGCGAGACCGAGGCAGACTATTACGCCGTGGCTTTCCTGGGGGTCATGGGCGACAGCACCTCCTACGGCAGGGCCCTGAGGAAGCTGCAGTACAACTCGGATGTACACGGTAACGTCTGGCGCCACGGCGGGGCGTTCGCCGAGCACCCTGACATCGACCTGCGGGTGCAGTTCGCTGACAACGCCAGGGTCATGGTCTGGCAGCCCGGTACGGTCTTCACCGGCTGCACCGGCGGGGGCGAGCCGGTGGCCGAGGTGCGCTTCGAGGCCCAGTGCGTCTCCTGGGGAGACCTGCCCATTCCCAGGGACCGCCAGGTGATCTCGAATTTCCGCAGGGAGGACTTCCAGCGCTACGAGACTGTCAGGCGGCTCAAGGTGTTCGCCACCCTCTCGGCCACCGCTGAGCTGGAGGAGGTCTGCGAGGTCAAGGAGGTCGAGGTGCGCACGGGAGGCCGGGTGCGCAAGCTGGACAACAAGGAGGACACCAGGCTTTTCCCCATGCACGAGATCGGCTGCACTTTCGAGTGCGACTCGGATGAGCTCCTGGGCGAGATCGATGCGGTAGAGCTGAAGCTCAGGAACGTAGAGTACTGGCGGAAAAAGTGAGCGAAGCTCGATTCCTGAAGCCTTATTAAGACCGGGCGCTTTAAGCGGCAGACACGCGAGTCCGTCTTTTCAGGGAATTGAGGCCCGGTCCCTGCAATATCAAGAGAACAAGGCAGTCCGCAGGTTGCGCAGGTCCGGTAGTTTCTGGACACGGTGTGCCGTGCCTGCTGTCAGGGCGGGCTGAATCCCGCCCTCCGGCTGCCGGCTTGTTTCAGGCCCC
>JAFGTO010000170.1 GCA_016934095.1 Candidatus Glassiibacteriota bacterium | reverse complement strand
GGCAGGACTGCAAAAGAGACAGTAAAGAGGTTTTCAGTTTTTCCGGCGGGGATGGTCTCTCCCGAGAAATCGGCCGCCAGGATCTCGACCCTGCCCGGAGTCTCCAGGTCCTTTTCGAAGATCGAGAACGGTTCCAGCGGGCCGCCCGGAGAGACCTCGAGAGCTTTCAGCTTACCGGGGTCGTAGGAGATGGTAAATTCCGCCGCCGGGATTTCTTTCGAGCTTTCCAGCCACACCCTGAGAGCGGCCCGGGGGTCAGTGCTGTCCTGGAGGGAGGCCCGCTCGATGCCGACAGCAAACAGGGGGGCGGAGCCCCCGAGCTGGGCATAAGCGGCAGCCGGATAAAGAAGTAAGGCAATCAGGATGATCTTTCTTCTCATTTATCACTCGCTTCGATAGAGGGGCGTTGAAAAAACACCTCAACGCCCCGTTTCGAAATTTACTGCTTTGTTGGCTGTCAAGGGCAAGGCAAGCCGTTTCCAGTGTAGACGTCAGATTTATTATATGTTATGCAATCAAGGCTTCTTTGCCGCATGTTGTTGTCCCAACAGTGGAAACGGCCCTTGACAGCCCTTATACCCTGAACTCTCAGTATTATAACACGCTGCTAAGGGTCGATGAGGTCTGCCGTGGTCATGCAGTCTGCGTGCCCGGGCAGGGCAGTCATCGCAGCAGGACCATCTTGCGAGTGAAAACGCCGGACCGGGTTTCCAGGCGGTAGAAATACACCCCTGAGGCCGCAGGCCGTCCCCGGCTGTCAGTACCGTCCCACTGCACGCTCCAGGCGCCGGGGGACTTGACCGTATTTACCAGGGTGGCTACCAGTGCCCCGCGGGCATCGTAGACAGCCAGCCTGACCTGCACCTGTCCCAAGCTCTCCGGCACGGTGAAAGGGATCGAGGTGCTCGGGTTAAAGGGGTTGGGATGGCTCAGGCCGAGCGAAAAAGACCTGGGCAGGCTGTTTTTTCGAGTCTCGCCGCCGCCGGTAGGGCTGTTCCGGAGCTTATCTGTCAGGTCCGTGCAGCCCCGGCCGGGGCCGGCCGCCACCAGGCGCACCGCTTCGAGCAGGCTGCCGGTCGGCGGGGAGACCTCCGCCCGGCTGTCGAAGCTGAACCCGACCCCCTCCGGAAAGCCCCTCAGTGGATGGCCCGAGGTGCTGAAGACCAGGAAGCGGTAGAGGTCGCGGCCCCCCTCGGGCGGGCCTGCCTTGACCCGGTTTCCGATAACGGCCACCGAGGGGTCTTCGGAGAAGATACTCAGCCGGCCGGCCAGCCTGTCCACCGAGATTTCCAGCAGCAGGGCCACGCAGGGCTCGAGTTCTCCGGCAGCCACAAGCTCCACCGCTGAGATCCTTTGGCCATCGCCGGCCGCGGCATCCTCCTGCAGAACCGCACTCAGCTCGCTCCGCCCGGAGGAAGCCAGCAGGATCCCGCCGCTCCTGCCTAGAATGAGATCGATCACACGCACCAGGTCGGCCACGTCCACCGCCCCGTCGCCGTTGGCATCAGCGGCCAGGAGCTCTTCCGCCGAGGGCGCGGGGCCTCTTTCCAGGATGATGTTGATCACCCTGACCAGGTCGCTGACATCCACCGAGCCGTCGGCATTGAGGTCTCCCCGGCCGATCAGGTTGACCGTTACGCTAAGGAAACCGGTGATATCCACCCTGCCGATGACCGCGGCTCCACTGCCGCCCGGGTTGGTGTCCGCCGAGGGGCCGCTGCTGTCGCCCCAGTAGTTGTCCCTGCAGTCCATGACCGTCTCCGGGTTGGCATTCTCCACCCCGGCCCCGGTGTTCCCGGTAAAGTCGCAGTTTTTTACCACCGGGGTGCCGGAGCCCTCGTTGTAGACCCCTTTGTCGTTTTTCTCGAACACACAGTTCTCCACCGTGGGCGAGCCTTCCTCGACATCCAGCGCTCCCTTGTCCGTGCCGCCGCCGTAGCGGAACAAGGCGTTGCGGATGTCGCTGTCGCCGGTCGGGTTATCTATCTTCACCGCTCCCCAGTCCCCGGGGGCCGGAGTGCTGGCATCGCCTCCCCCGTCGGTATCGCCGCCGTAGCTGTCATCCTTGAAAGAAGTAAACACCACCGGGCTGCCGCTGGTGCCTTTTGCGTTCAGCACTCCCTCCACGTTCAGGCTGCTCGAATCGGTCATGCCCTTTATCACTACGCCGGGTTCCAGGTTCAGTGTGACATTGATTTCGATATTGAAGCTGCCGTCGATTACGTAGGGTATGTCGGAAGCCCCCTGGAACTTGCCCAGGGTCTCGGTCTTGTTGGTGTCCGAGCTCACCGTGCCCGAGACCAGGATGCCTTTGTGTTCGACGCTCGGCTCGATAACGTTTCCGCTGTAGGTGGGGAACGAGTTGTCTTGCTGGCAGACCGGCCATTTGTCCTCGCTGAACGAGTTGTTGGCGATTGCTGGCCTGGAGGCGGCTGTGGAGTCCGAGTCGACACAGACTGCGTAACCCGAGTTGTCTTCGAAGGCGCAGTCCCTGAGGGTGGCGGAGCTTTCATCCAGGCCGACCCCCACCTCGTTATGCTCGAAGCTGCAGTCGCGGATGGTGGGGGAACAGCCGTCCACCTGCAGCGCGCCCGAAGTGGAGTCGTCTTGCTCTTCGGCCCCTCCGTAGCGGAACACCGCGTTCTGCACCGTATTTTCCCTGGGGCTCTGTATAGCGAGCCCGGACCGGTAGTCGCCGGCGGAGGGGGAGCTGGCATATCCATCGCCGTTGGTGTCTCCGCCGTAGCTGTCGTCCTTGAATGAGGTGAACACCACGGGCTCCCCGCCGTCCTCCGGCAGGTTCAGCTTGCCCTTCACCTTGAGCCCGTCGCCGTTGTCGATCTTGATAATTACGCCGGCCTCGATGTTCAGGGTCACGTTGATCGAGATGGTGAAATTATCCAGGAGATAAGGCACCTGCGAGCCGCCCTGGAACTTGCCCAGGGTCTCGGTCCTGGCCGTGTCCGCTGAGACCTCTCCGCTCACCAGGACACATTTGAATTTCACGCTCGACTCGAGGGTGTTGCCGCTGTAGATGGGAAACGAGCTCCCCTGCTGGGAGAACGGCCATTCCACGTCGCTGAAAGTATTACCGGAGACCACGGGCCGGCAGGCATCGTTCCGGTTTTCGAAAACTCCGTGCACCTGGACCGCACTGCCCGAGCAGTGCTCGAAAGCGCAGTCGACTATCTGCGGAGAGCAATTGGAGATAAAGACGCCTCCTTCATTATATTCGAACCGGCATTCCCAGACCGCAGTACTGGAGCCGTTCAGCGCAAGCACCCCGTAGTAATCGGTCCGCGTGCCGGGGTAATCATAGGGCTGTCCGCCGTAGCGGAAGACTGCATACTGGATGACCAGGTCCTGCCAGGTGTTTCTGATCCACAGGCGCGACCAGTCTCCCGGGGCGGGCAGGGTGGCGAAGCCGTCGCCGTTGGTGTCGCCGCAGTAGCTGTCGTCCTTGAGGGAGGTAAATACCACCGGGCTGTCCACGGTGCCCTGCAGGTTCAGTATGCCGTAGACAATCAGGCCGCTCCAGGGGGTCGCCGACTTGACCACCACTCCGGCTTCTATGTTCAAGGTATCCCTGACCATCAGCCTGATCGAATCCGTAAGCACGTAAGGGCTTCCGCTCAGGTCCCAGGTAGTGGACCCGGACAAGTCTTCATTAACCTCGGTATATGAGCTGAGGCCCGCCGGCAGAAGAAGCAGAAACGCTGTCAGCAGCCGCAGGTACTTCTTCATGGACTCCCTCCTTAAGAGATCTCCTGGCAGGATGGTTTTATTTTATGGTATCGGTAAATCCTGCAGTGCCGTTTAAATAATATTTTGAGCCGGACTGCCTGTTAACCCGGATGGCCGAATACTCCTCTCAAGCCAAACCGCGGGAAATGGGATCCCTGTTCAATATCACCACGGGGCGTTAAGGTCTTTTTTCAACGCCCCTGAAGCTCATCCGCCATGTCCTTGAATGTCGTGTCCCCGGGGAAGCGCTGCATTCCCAGTTTCAGCACCTGCAGCGCCGCATCGCTCCTTCCGGTCGACCGGTAGAGCGCGGCGAGGTTGAGGTAAGGTGCCGCCAGCTGCGGGCTGGTCTGGATGGCCCGGCTGAACTGTTCCTCGGCCAGTCCGTATCTTCCGGTACTCTGGTAGATGTTGCCCAGGTTGATCAGGGCGCCTGCATGGCTCGGGTTTATCCGGATAGTCTTGCTGAAACACTGCTCGGCCTCTTCGCTCCTTTTCATGACCGCATAAACATTCCCCAGGTTGTAGTAAGGCTCGGGGTCTTCTGGCATCCGGTGAATGGCCCGCCTGAAAGCCTCGACCGCTTGGGTGTAATTTTCAGCCATGGCGTAGACCGTCCCCAGGTTGTTGTCCAGGCCCGCAAGCTCCGGCTCGAGCCGCTGCGCCTGCAGCAGGAGCTGCAGGGCCTTGTCCTTCCGGCCCAGGCGGCTGAGCATGATCCCGTAGTCCGAGAGCAGGGCGGGATTGTCCGGGTAAAGCTCCAGGGCTTTTTCGAAAACCGCGATCGAGCTGTCCGCCTCACCGAGCTGCGCATAGAGCGGACCTAACTTGGACAACACCATAATATGGCCGGGTGCCAGCTCCAGGGCTTTGCGGAAATGCTCTACTGCCTCGCGACCGGACCCTGTCTCCAGCAGGGCGCTCCCCGCCAGGTACTGGGCCTCTCCCTCCTGCTCGAGGTCCTTCCAACGGCTGTCCAGCACTGACAAGGCCTCCGGGTATTTCTTGGCCCAGATCAGCACCTTGGCCAGGTTGATTATGCCCTGGCGGAAATATTCCGGCGGCAGCGAATCCATTACCTCCCAGAAAAGGGCCCTGAGCTCCAGCGAGTCGGGCAGAGAGGGTTTTTGGACAAAACCCTCTTCGCCCATCCAGGTCAGCACGGCCAGGGCGATCTGCAGGTGTCCCTCGGGCAGCGGATGGATATGGTCCACCAGCATCTCCCTGCCGATTATCCCTCCGGGTGAGAGCTGACGGAAAAGGTCGGGCAGCAGCAGCAGGTCCGGGTCGTCCACCCCGGCGGTCTCCTGCCTGAGGATCCGGTGGATCGGCTCCTGGGCTCTCAGGGGACAGACATCCAGCTCCCTGGCCTTCAACAGGTTTTTGACTGCGGAGGCAGTGTCGCCGGCTTCGAGGTAGGCCCGCCCCAGATAGAAAGAGCAGTCGGCCGAGAGCGGGTCGAGGGCCGCGGCCTCCCGGAAACGCTCGATACCTTCGCCGGCCCGGCCCCGGTCCATCAGGCCGAAACCTTCCGCCACCGCCATCATCAGGCGCTCCCGGCTGCGGCTGTCCAGATCCGGGCGGCTCTGGCTCTTGAAAGGCGAGAAATCCTTGATATTGTCCACGGGCTCGAGGAAGAGCACGGGCACCCCGGCCTCGCGGCAGAGGCGCTTCATCCTGGCCAGGTTGTAGTGGAAGTGCTCGAAAACCCCGTGCGAGAACAGGGTGTCGCGGCGGTAGAGCTCGAGTCCCGCACTGCGGTCGAGGATGGTCTGCACCTCGGGTGCGAGCAGGCTGGCTCCATGAGTGCCCTCGGCCCCGGGACTCTCGCCGGAGCCGGTCCTGACATGCTGGTAGGCCCGGGCGAGCAGCCGGTAGGTCTTGAGCCGGGAGAGGGCCTCGCTCACCCTGAACATCGTCTCGGGCCGCTCCAGGAAATCACCGTAAGTCCTGGTTTCCAGGAACTCGTTGTGCCCGGTGTAGATGATAAACAGGTCCGGCTGATAGTTGAGCAGCTCCTCTAGGATAACCACCACCCGGTAGCTGGCGTAGCTGATCCCACCGGCGTTGATCACCTCGTAGCGTACCGGGGAGCCGCCCGGGCGGCTCAGCAGTTTGCGCAGCCAGCCGGAGAATGAGGTGGCATCCTTGTACGGGCGGCCGTAAGTGGTGGAGCCTCCCAGGGTGAAGATACGGAAGGTGCCCGGCTCTTTTTCGGCGGCGAAGTCCTGGGGGTTGAACCACCTGAGCTTGCCCGGCGCGGTCTTCATCCGCAGGGAGCCATCCTCCGCCAGGTCGGGGACAAACAGTGGATGGATGGCGGAGAACCCGACAAATGGGTCGCTTTCGGCCGGGGGCTCGACAGCAGCCGGGAGCAGCCGCAGCGCCACCTCCAGCAGGCCGAGAACGGCCAGCCCGAAAAGCACCAGCAGCAGCCGCTGGACTGCGGTCGTTTTTTTGCGGCGGGTCTTGCCGGGGGGATTTTTCACTCCGGCCGGCCCGGGTTTGCCTGCCTTGCCTGGTTTCATCTCGGTACACCGGGGATTTTCTGGTAATTTGCAGCACGGTGCCGGCCCGGCTGAAAAGGTATCGGGGCCGGGGACACCAAGGAAGAATAATTATAACCAGATGTGCGGGGTCATGCAAAGAAAACGGAAGAAAAAGGCGGGCAAGGTAAGAAGAACGGGAAGCGGCGCCCTCAATCTTTGATCTCGAACAGCACCGCCTCGCTGTCCCAGAACCCGTTGGCGTTGTCCCGGCTTTCGATCAGCAGGCGGTAGCGGCCGGGCTCGAGCACCGAGCTGTCCAGGATGAACGTTTCAGCCACCGGTCCCTGGCCCGGAGCGGCCTCACGGTCGAAAGTGTGGGTGATACTGGTGTTCTCCTTCTTTGCGCCGAAAGTCAGCAGGCCTGCAAGCTTGCCGGCTATCCTGCCTGCGGGGCCGCTTTCACCCTCGCAGCGGATCACGTCCACCCACTCCTTGTAGCTTCTCTGGCGGTCGCGGCCGGGGTGGAGGTTGTAGTATTCGAGGTAGACCCTGATCCTCTCGCTCCTGCTGAAAGCGAGCGACGGCCTGGGGATAAACCTCACGCCGCGGCGCTCGTGCGATCGCGTCCCTTCCGGCGGGTCTTCACCCAACACTATCGAGGAGAGCTCCAGGGACCCGGGGTTGAAAGCCTCCAGGTCCAGCTCGCCGCTGCCGTTCCAGGTTTCCCCGCCGGCTTTCAGCCGCAGAGCATACCTGGATTTTCCCGGCGGGGACTTCAGCGAGTGGACAGCCAGCCAGTGCTTTTCTCCGGCTCCGGGCAGCGGGTAGACCGGGCTGTCGCTCCTTTGGATCTCGTTCCAGAGCGTATCGTAGCGGGCAGCCGCCGCGGCAGGGGTTATCCCCGGGGGCAGGGCCTGTTCCTGGTAGATTTCCAGATTCAAGCCCTGATTGTCATCAGCCATGAACTGAGCGACATAGTATTCTTCGATGTCGTGGCTCGAATCGGGCTGGAAGACCTGGCTTTCCATGGCTTTCATCATGTCACCCAGGCCACGGCCGGTATCCAGCGGCCGGAAAATGAAATCCCCGCCGGTCATGCCTGCTTTTTCAAAGATGAAGTGCGCTTTCCCGTACCGCCAGACCTCTACCGGCACGGGCGACCTGCTGATTACCCTGCCGCTTTGCCTTACGTAGGTATAGAAAACATCCGGTATGAAATTACGGATTTCATCGGGTTCTCCGAGCCGGACATACAGCATTCCGCGCTGGTCGAGCCGTAAGGGGCTTTTCCTCCTGACAAAGATCTCGGAAGCGAAATAATAGCTGGTAGTCTGGTAGGATAGCAGTCGGTTCAGGTTTTCATCGTTGTGTATCGGGGCGTGGGGGTTTTTCAAGCGGTAATTAAGCTCGGCGCATCTCAGTCTTTGATAGTGCTCGACCAGCCACGGGTTGACAGCAGCGAGCTTGTCCGGGTTTATCGAGGTCCAGAAACAGCGGGAAAAGGAGTCTCCCGTCCCTGCAGCCACGGCGGCACGCCACCGCTCGCGGTCTTTTTCCTGGAAAATAGTCTCGGCTTCGCTGAGCAGAAGCCGGTAGTCCCCGGTCAGAGAGGCAGCCTCCAGCGCCCTTTCATACTCCTGCCGGAACCGGGCCGGGTCTCCCAGGTCGAGGTGGCAGCGGGCCGAAAGCAGCGGAACTTCCGGGGACTTGAACTCCGGGTTCGCGCCCATCAGCCTGTCTATGGTGATCAAGGCTGAATCGGCTTGCCCGAGGTCATAGTAGTACCGGGCCAGGTCGAGCCACCAGGCCGCGCTGTCCGGGTGCTCAGTCAGGTAGCGGCGTAAAGCCCCCGCCACCATCTCGTTTTCCTGGCCGGTTTTATCAAGGATGCTGTCGCGCCAGACCCGGTAGGCATCCCTGTAGTCGGGCTGAAGGCAGATCAGGGCGGCGAAAGCTCCTGCAGCTTCCCGGTAACCCACAGCCTGGCCGTAGGTCATCTCCGCGCGGGCAAGGGCGTAGTAAGCCTCCTTACAGCTCTGGTCCAGCCTGATTGCCTGTCGGTAGTCTTTTATCGCCTGATAGATCTTTTTCGGGTTTTCTTTTTGTATATCCCCCAGGCCGACATAAGCTCTCGCCCTGATTTCCGGCGGGCTCGCCTTGAGGGCCTTTTTGAACATCATTCTCGCTTTTTTTTCTTCTCCCCTGCGAAGGTGTGAATAGCCTTTTTCTACGAGGTCAGCGCCTTCGAGCCGGCCGGCGTTTCCGGAGGTAAAAATATCCGGCCGGGTCTCCCCGCCGCGGGCCATAACGGCGGATGAGAGAACGAGAAAGACGGCAAGGAAGATGCCCGGACAGGTCAAACAGCGGGCGCGGAGGATCATGGGATTCGTCCTGAGCCGAACTGACCGGAGAAGCAAGAAACAGGAGAAAAGTAACCGGCGGCCTGCAACGGTTTATGAATTTTCTTTTCTTGTATGTTTTGTCAGAAGCTGTTTCATAACCTGGAAATCACTCTTGAATTCTTTGTGGCGGCTGCGGGATAATATAAAACCTTTGTATCTTAAACAGATACTTCTGAGCATTTTTAACCTAACTATATACTTAATAAAAGTTTTTCTCCTTTCCCCCGGAATATTCTGATAGTTATGGAGCAGCCTGTAAACAGGTCCCGGTTATCTTAATGGCCCGGCTTGGGGACTGAAAGATCTAACAACACCGGCAGCCATACCCGGTAGCGGACCTCGCTCTCCCAGGTGTTCCCCGCGGATGAAAAATCGCACATCCTGATCATTCGCTTTTCCCCGCTGTCCCGGCCCGAGGGGTCATCGACCACGGGGACTTTGAAAACCATCCAGAACGGCTCCTGGAAAGAAGTGTCCGGCTCGAGCTCGATGAATCCCTCCTCATCGGCGACCAGGCGCTGCAGCTCTCCGTCCACATCGCCAACGCCCAGCCGGCTGTCCCTGGCCAGGAGAATCGGCCCGCGCATGATGGCGACCTCGGCGCTGCCTCCCGGATCACGGATAACCTTGCCCCGCAGGTCGAGTTTCAGGGTGACAGAATCCTGGGTTTTCCAGCGGCTGGCCACCCTGGCGTACGATCCCGGTACGGCATCGGAAATATCCGCGCCGGGTGCGCTGATCACAGTCCGCCTGCTCCATTCCGGGATCCTCAGCCGCAGGGTGAAACGCTCCGGCAGTCGGGGACTCACCCGGACAGTTACCGTTCCACTCCGGGGATAGTCCGTTTCCTGGGTAATTTCCACCCGGTTGCCGGAGGGCAGGGTGATGGTAGTGGTAGAGGTTTCGTAGATGTTCACCACCGGCCCCTCGCTGGAGGCCATGACCGCCACCTGGGGCGCAATCAGCAGGCCCCGCGGCCCGTTGGCGTTGCAGCAGTGAAGGCTCATCCCGCACTGGTTGTCGCCGAGGCTGCGGCGGCCCTGGAGTGGGCTGTATTTGGCGAAATCCTTGCCATCGGGAGTCATGGCCCCCAGGAGAGCGTTATAGACAGCCTGCTCGATAGCCTCCGCATAGCGCGGCTCGCCGGTCAGCCGGAGGGCCTGGGCGCAGAACTTGATCCAGGTGGCCGTAACGCAGGTTTCCATGGCGTGCAGCACGGGGACAGTCTGCAGCTTGCGGCCGCCGTACCAGCATTCCTGGCTCGAACCGCTGCCGGCCAGGTTGATCTCGGTCTCGCGGATGTTTCCCCAGGTGTCGAGGACCGCCTGCAAATAATCGGCCTCGCCGGTGGCCCGGTACAGCTCGCACAGCCCCTCGTAACAGGACATCATCTCGTAGGCTTTGGCCCCGTTTTCCCAGGACCACCAGCTCTTGGGGATTGGAAAACGCCGGGCGACAGGTACTCCGGCCAAGGCTTTGCTGACAAGCTGAGGCCCCTCCCCGGTCTCCCACTGCCTGACAATATACTTGGCGAATTCCAGGCAGCGCGAGTCGCCGGTCAGCCGGTAAAGCCCTATCACCGGCTCCAGTACCGAGCTGCTGGCCATCCCCCGGTAGTTGCCGGTGAGCACGATATTTTCCTTGCCGGGGCCGACTTCGCCCATCAGGTGGCCGACCAGGCGCTTGGCCGCCTCCAGGGCTGCCGTGTCAGGATCAGCATCATAGCGGGCGATAAGCCCCAGGAGGCAGTACTTGCGGCCCCAGATGTCCCATTGCTTAAGGTGCGCCTCAGGACGGTAATTGCCGATATAGCCATCCGGGGTCTGGGTTTCGATAAGGCCCCGGGTCGCCGAATCCATGACAGAGAGCAGCGCGGGGTCCTGATTGTAGCGGTAGGCCAGGGCGAGGCTGGTGAACCATTTGCCCCAGAATTCGCTCTGCCACCAGCGGGTTTCCTCGCGGTGGCGGAAAGGTTCGATCAGGTGCTCTACATCCTGGGGCATTATCCGGTTACGTATACAGAGGTCTATCTTTTTACCCAGGTAGCCCTCCAGCCTGATTTCCCCCGGTGCGGGCGGCTGGAGACGGTCTTGAACCGCGGGATGGGCCATGAGCGGGTCTTGCGCACCGGCCAGGAGAGAGGCGGCCAGGACAAGTGCTGCAACCAGGGATTTTATGTGGGGGAGAAATCTTGAGTCGGGCATGCAAGGTTTATCCTCGTTTTTGTTAGAACCTGTTTCATAACCTCCTCTAAGGATCATAATGCAGGCGACGTGGAAAAAGGCTCGATAGATTTCGGGATCGCGGTCCCAGCGTACCACCAAACGCCTGGATGCTCCAAGCCAGGCAAAGAACCGTTCAATTTTCCAGCGTTTGCGATAGCGACGCAGTTTTTTGCCGTCTTGCAGTTTGAGACTTTTCCGATTACTCCGGTGTGGACATATCAAATCTATCTCCATTAAACTCCAAAAAATCCAGCTTTTTCTAGTTATGAAAAAGGTTCAAGTTACATCATACTCCTGCATGATACAGTTGTCAACCGACCGATT
>JAFGTO010000169.1 GCA_016934095.1 Candidatus Glassiibacteriota bacterium | reverse complement strand
GGTCCGCAGACCACGGCAAGACCTGGAAAAGGGGGTTCAGGTTCACCCCGGAGGAAAATTTCGGCTGCCCCGCTTTCCTCAACTGCGGGCAGGACTACTCCCTGGCCCGGGACGAGTATGTCTACATCTACTCCCAGGACGGTCCGAGCGCCTACCGGAGCTACGACAGGGTGGCCCTGGCCCGCGTGCACAGCGACAGTATCGCCCGGCGCGAGGCTTACCGGTTCTTCCGGAGGCAGGGCCCGGACGGCGGCCCGGCCTGGACCCGCGAGATCCGGGAGCGCGCCGGTGTCCTGGAATACCCGGGCCGCTGCAGGCGGCTGGACGTGGTCTACGACCCGGGGATCGGGCGCTACCTGATGGCCCTGGCTTTCAACGACCAGGGAGGCTGGGGCATTTTCGACGCGCCGCAGCCCTGGGGGCCCTGGACCACCGCCTTCTATACCGACAACTGGGGCCTGGGCCAGACCCACGGCTACCGCATCCCGGCCGCCTGGATCGCCGCGGACGGCAAGAGCTTCCATCTCGTGTTCTCGGGAAGAACCTATAACGATGTGGTCTACGATGCTTTCTGCGTACGCGCCGCCAGGATAGAAACCGTGGACTCCCCAGCCGTGGAATGAGCCGATGAACACCCTCAGGGACAAGACGGCCTTTTACCTCAGAGACAGCAAGACCACTGCAGGCAAGTCTGTCGAGTTTTTCCTGCTGTCGGTAAACCTCGCCGCCTGCGTGCTCTACGTGGTCAAGACCTGCCAGAGCGCCAACCGGCTCTACCCGGTGCTGCACGGTATCGAGGTGGTACTGGTAGGTGTCTTCATCGTGGAGTACCTGCTGCGCCTGTGGATTTCCGGGCACAAGCTGCGGTTCATTTTCAGCTTCTATGCCATAGTCGACCTGCTGTCGATCCTGCCGGTCTTTTTCCCGGCCCACGATGCCGGTTTCCTGCTCTCTTTCAGGGTCATCCGCATCCTGCGCTTCATCCGCTACTTCGAGAGCGAGGACTTCTTTTTCGGCCGTGTCTCCGCTTTCCGGCTCCAGGTGGCCCGGGTCGTATTTACCATAATTACGATCGTCTTCGTCTGGGCCGGGTTTATCTTCTATGCCGAGTCCGGCCTGGAAAACCCGGCCATCGCCACTTTCGCCGACTCGGTGTATTTCACCATCGTGACCCTTGCCACCGTGGGTTTCGGCGATATTACCCCGATGACCGGGCTGGGCAGGCTGTTCACGGTGATGATGATCCTCAGCGGCATTATCATGATCCCCTGGCAGGCGGGCAAGCTGGTCCGCCTGCTGCTTTCCGTCGAGAGGCACAAAAAACACGTGGTCTGCAAAAGCTGCGGTTACGACCGCCACGACCTGGACGCTTCCCACTGCAAGATGTGCGGCTCGGTCATCTACCATGCGCCCGGCGGAGCGGGGTGATCCCGCAGCCGGGCTCTAATAGCGTGTTGAAAAATACAAAGTTACAGGGAATATGGCTGTCAAGGGCCGTTTCCACTCTCGGGACAGCGACATGCGGCAAGGGAATTATAATTGCATAACATACAGTAAATCTTACATCTACACTGGAAACGGCTTGCCTTGCCCTTGACAGCCTCCTAAGCAATAAATTTCATCACGGGGCGTTGAGGTGTTTTTTCAACGCCCCTCTGAAGAAAGGAGCGGTCCCAAAAGTGAAAGTCCTGCTCACCGGAGGCGCCGGCTATATCGGCTCGCATGTCAACAAGCTGCTCCACTCCAGGGGAATCGAGACCGTGGTGCTGGACAACCTGCAGTACGGCCACGCCGGGGCGGTCAGGTGGGGCAGGCTGGTAGAGGCGGATCTGCTGGATTACGAGGCCCTGGACAGTGTTTTCGCCGGGGCCGGGTTCGAGGCGGTCCTGCATTTCGCCGCCTACATCTTTGTGGGCGAATCGGTGAGCGACCCCGAGAAATACTACCGCAACAACCTCTCGGGGGGGCTCAACCTGCTGCGGGCCATGCGCGCCCACTCGGTAGACAAGCTGATCTTTTCCTCGACCGCGGCGGTCTACGGGGTGCCGTCCCGGGTGCCGATCCCCGAGGAGCACCCGGTGGCGCCGATCAACCCCTATGGCTGGAGCAAGCTGGCTCTGGAGCGGATGATCGCCGACTACAGCCGGGCCTATGGCTGGCGCTCGATCATTTTCCGCTATTTCAACGCCGCCGGCGCCGACCCGGAGGGCGAGATCGGCGAAAACCACGACCCGGAAAACCACCTGGTCCCGCTGCTGCTCAAGGCCACCCTGGACCCCGGGCGCAGCCTGACAGTGTACGGCACGGACTACGACACTCCGGACGGGACCTGTATCCGGGACTACATCCACGTGATGGACCTGGCGGATGCGCACTGGCTGGGACTGGAGCGGGTAACCGGGGGACAGGCCGGGAATAAGCCCTGCGAGGTCTATAACATCGGCAACGGCAGCGGGTTCAGCGTGCGGCAGGTGATCGACTCCGCCGTCCGGGTAACCGGCAGGACCCCGCAGATCGTGTACGGGCCAAGGCGGCCCGGAGATGCCCCGGCGCTGGTGGCGGAGAGCCGCCTCCTCAAAGAGGAGCTCGGCTGGCGGCCGCGCTACCAGGAGCTCGATACTATTATCGCGGACGCCTGGAGGTGGGAGAAGACCCTG
>JAFGTO010000168.1 GCA_016934095.1 Candidatus Glassiibacteriota bacterium | reverse complement strand
GGAGTGGAACTATGAAAGGCCGGTGCATGCGGTCAGCCTGGACGCTTTCAAGATAAGCACCACGGAAATTACCCAGGAACAGTTCAAGGCGGTAATGGGTTTCAATCCCTCCCTGTTTTCAGGCTCCCCCAACCTTCCGGTGGAGCGGGTGACCTGGATCAATGCGGCCACTTTCTGCAATAAGCTGAGCCTGATGACCAGCCTGGATACCTGCTACAACCTGAACACCCTGGAGTGCGATTTCGCCAGGAGCGGATATCGCCTGCCCACAGAGGCGGAATGGGAATACGCCTGCCGTGCGGGTACCGCTAGCGAATACTATATCGGCTCGGATACGGTTTCCATGAAGACTATGGCCTGGTGCCTGAGCAACAGTGAGAGCACCACCCATCCGGTGGGTATGAAGGAACCCAACGCCTGGGGTCTGTACGACATGCACGGCAATGTTTTTGAATGGTGCGCCGACTATTACGCGATATACCATTGCAGCAGTGAAGACAACCCCCAAGGCCCCGCTGCGGGCAGGTACCGGACAATCCGCGGGGGCAGTTGGTTCAGCGGACCGGATAGCTGCCGCTCCGCCTTCCGCATGAGCACGTACCCTTTCAAGGGCTTCAGTAACGTGGGCTTCAGGGTGGTCCACCGCTGAAACTTACGCGCGACAATGAAGTGCGGCAGTGCAGGATAGACCCGGCCTGAAATAACATCGGTCAAGGAGCATACATGGAAAATTCAGTGTCTGCAAAAAGAAAAAGCCCGGCAGGCCCCCCCTGCTCAGGATGCATGCGAAAAACTCTCGGCATCCTAAGCACCCTGTCTTTTTTGTTCGGGACGGCTTTCACTTACGCACAGGCGGCCGGCGCCGGGAGGCCGGCGAGTCTGCCGGGGAATAACATTGCGGGATATATCCGCGATGCGGAAACCAATGAGGCCCTTCCCTTTGCCAACGTGCTGGTCAAAGACACGAAATACGGGGCCGCCACCAACGCCAACGGATATTTCGTGGTTGTCGGCGCCCCGGCCGTGGTCTGTACTCTGCAGGTCAGGTACGTAGGCTATGCCACCCGGGAGATAGTTGTCGACAATACCCGGTCCGCCGGCAAGCCGCTCGAGGTCAAAATGGAGCGGGTGGTGGTTGAAATAGACGGTATTACGGTGGAAGAGAAGGTGCAGATGCTGGATGCAACCGGCAAGGTCGGCGAGCTGGCGCTCTCACCCCCGGAGCTTATCACCCTGCCGACTGTCGGAGAGGTGGATGTCTTCCGCTCGCTCCAGCTCCTGCCCGGGATCAGCGGGGTGAGCGACGGTTCTTCCGGGCTGTATGTCCGCGGGGGGACGCCCGACCAGAACCTGGTCCTGTTCGACGGTATGACGATCTACCACGTGGACCATTTTTTCGGCCTCTTCAGTGCTTTCAATGCCGATGCAATCAAGGATATCAGGGTTTACAAGGGCGGGTTCCCGGCGGAGTTCGGCGGCAGGACCTCCAGCGTGGTCAACCTGACCGGCAAGACCGGGGATGTCAATAAACTGAGGTACGGCGCAGGGATGAACCTGCTGAGCGGGCACGGCGTGGTCGAGGTCCCTCTCATGGACAATCTCACTTTCCTGCTTTCCGCCCGGCGCTCCTACACGGACGTTGTCCAGAGCTCCCTGTATAACAAGCTGTTCGACTTCATCTCCGGGGAGGGCCGCACCAGGGTGGCCGGCGCAGGCGGGCCGGACGCCCCGGGAGCTGCCGATATCTCCCAGGGAACGGAAAACCCCGACTTCTATTTCTTCGACCTCAACAGTAAGGTTACTTTTACCCCGACCCCCCAGGACATCTTCACCCTGAGCATCTACAGCGGTCGCGATAACCTGGCCCAGGCCCAGAGCCTGACCGGGCAGACTTTTGGCTACGTCAGCTCCGACCGGCTGTTTGAAGACCCGGACGCTTCGCTTAATACCGAGCAGCTGACCCGCTGGGGCAACTCCGGTCTCAGCGGAAAATGGTCCCGTAAGATGAGCGAGCGCCTCTATTCCCATCTGCTGGTATCCCATTCCACGTATTTCAGCAAATACGATATGAACCGCGCCTTTACCTCGAACTCCGTGCTGGACAGCCTCAACTGGTTCCGCGGGACCGCCACCACCTCCAGGGAAGATAACGAGCTGCGGGATTTGAGCGTTCACCTGGACAACGAGTGGCACCTGAGCAACTCGCACGACCTCAAACTCGGCCTGGGAGTTTCAGGGTACAACGTTCACTATTACGCCACCCTTAACGATACCACCAGGCTGTTGTGGCGCCAGACCGAAGCGATGCAGGGTAACTTCTACCTGCAGGACCTCTGGAAGCTGACCCCGGACCTCGAGCTGACCGCCGGGATACGCGGAACCTATTATGACCAGACCGCCTCGGTTTATCAGGAGCCACGGGCATCGGTGGTCTATGCGCTGACCGGAAATGTCAGGCTGAAAGGCGCCTGGGGACGCTACTACCAGTTTGTCAACCGGATAACCAATGAAAACGTGCTCGAGGGCAGCCGGGACTTCTGGATCCTGGCCGATGACGACCTCGAGCCGAGTTTCGCCGAGCACTGGATAGTGGGTACGAGCTATGAGAACGACGATTTTCTGCTTGACCTGGAAGCCTATTACAAAGACCTGGATAAAATAGTGGAATATTCCCGCAGGGCCAGCTACGGGGTGGGCATGAGCGAGGTGAACCCGAACCTGGAGCTGCTGCAGGGGACCGGTTTTTTCCAGGGGACCGGGTTCGCCAGGGGTGTCGACATCCTCGCCCAGAAAAAAACCGGCAGGCTGACCGGATGGATAGGCTACAGCCTCGGCAAAGTCCGCTATGAATTCCCCCAGCTCAACAACGGGAGGCCGTACCCGGCCCCGCACGACAGGACTCACGAGCTGAACATCGTCGGCAAGGTGTCGCTGGGGAACTGGGAGTTTTCCTCGACCTGGGTCTACGCTTCCGGAAAAGCCTACACCGTGCCTGAGAGCCAGTACTATCTCGAATTCAAGGACGGTACCAGCCGGAGCTACATTCACATCAGCGACATGAACAGCTACCGCCTCCCCGAGTACCACCGTCTCGACCTGAGTATCTCGCGCAGTTTCGAGACCAAGTCCACCAGCTATGTCCTGGGGTTCTCGATTTTCAACCTTTACAACAACAAGAACATCTGGTACCGTCAGTTCAACCTCGAAACGGTGCCTGTCGCCGTGACCGATGTCAAGATGCTCAGCTTTACCCCGACCGTTTATTTCCAGGTTTATTCCAAGTGACGAGGCGAATATGAGACGCGTATATTTCTGGATCTTACTTCCCTGCCTGGCAGCATTGACCGGCTGTACCGGTGAGACGGCTTTCGCGCCGGGAAACCAGTTAGTGGTGGTCCAGGGATACCTGCACGCCGGCCGGCAGGTCTCCGACATCCGGCTGACTTCCACCCTGGGCCTGGGCAGCCGGGACACGCTGTCTCCGCCCATCAACGATGCGCAGGTGCAGCTCATCAAGAACGGGATCTGTTATCTGCTGGAGCCGGTATTCGGAAAGCAGGGCTATTATTCTTTCTCCGAGCGCATCCTGACCGAGGGGGACTGCCCTGGGGGAGATTGCCCCGATGCCGAGTTGAGCGTGGAGACAGGCGATGTTTTCAGGCTCGAAGTCTTCTACTTCGACAAAGTGGCGACCGCCGAGACCACCGTGCCGCCGCCGCCGGTCGGTGTGGCGGTCAATCCGGGCGTCTTGCGCGTTTCGGCCGGCAATTACCACATCCCAGGTCAATACAGCTCCGGAGGCCTTTTCGCCGAGGATACCGCAGTGGCGGTTACGGTGAGCTGGCAGGATGACGGCCGCTCGATGTATTACATGACCATGTCCACCCTGGAGATCAATCCCCCGAAGATCGACCCCGATTGCCCGCTGATCCGTCCGGGAGAATATTTCTCCCCCTCCATTACCGGCGACCATTTCCCGATCGGCTGGTCGAATATCACCCACTACGGCAGGCACCGGATCAGGATTTACCGCTTCGGCCAGGAATACGTGGACATGTACTTGACCAGAAACCAGGACACCCGCGACCTCAACGAGCCGCTGACCAACATCGATAACGGCCTGGGAGTATTCACCGCGGTAAACAGCGTAGATCTATATTTCAATGTCGAGCAGTAATAAGCCCCGCTCCCGGAATGCCCGGATACCGTGAGTCTCCGGGCTGGAATTCCGCTGGCGGCCGGGCCGCCCTGCCGTGTCCCGCCCTGTGGGCGCGGCACCTTTGTACGCCCGCCTGCTCCTTCCGCCGCAGAAATACAGTGAAGTCTCCTATCCACGGGCAGGTATCCCTGAAAAAAATTGTCAAAAGCGTCAAAAGAAGCTACTTTGTTCTGGAGTTTCCGGAAATTTCCGGTTATACACATTTTCTATCATTCATTGAGGATTAATACTCTGACTTCAGCTTGTTCTATTAAATCCCCCCCCGCCCCCCTTTCGCAAAGGGGGGAGTAAAAGATTGCCTTGCAAAGCTTTAGGCGATTGGACAGGAAAAGAAAGCTCCCCCTTTGGCAAAGGGGGAAAACAAGGGGGATTTGTTTTGTTTCCTGGTTATAAAAGAACCGGTTTCTCCTGTCTTTGATGTAAAATTCAGTATTAAAGGGGCTCCGGCCCATAACCTCGACAGGCCGCCCGCCATGAATGGCTGTCCCATATTGGAGATGGAGCGGATATCCAAGTCTTTCCCCGGGGTGCGTGCCTTGAACCAGGTCTCGCTCAAGGCTTTCCCTGGAGAAGTGCATGTCCTGCTGGGCGAAAACGGGGCCGGCAAATCGACCCTGATGAAAATCCTCACCGGTGCCTGTCTCGGGGATTCCGGCAGGATCCTGGTCCGGGGCCGGCCGGTGGAGATCGGCACCCCGCGGCAGGCCCTGGACCTGGGGATCAGCATGGTCTACCAGGAGCCGAGCCTGGCACTTCATCTCAGCGTGGCCGAAAATATCTTCCTGGGAAGAGAGGTGCTGCGCGGCCGGAGCCTGGGAATCATCGACCGGAAAGCCCTGGTCCGGGAAACCGGGAAGATCCTCGGGACTCTGGGCCTTTCTTTTTCGCCGAAGACCCCGGCTCGCGACCTCAGTATGGCGCAGAGGCAGATGGTCGAAATCGCCAAGGCCCTGTCTGCAGGGTCCAGCATCATCATCCTCGATGAGCCTACCGCCGCCCTTTCCGAACAGGAAATCAAACAGCTCTTCAGGGTCATCCGGGAATTGAAGCGCAGCGGGATCGCCTTTATCTATATTTCCCACCGCCTCGAGGAGATCGCCGGGATCGGCGACCGGGCCACGGTGCTCCGCGACGGCGAGGCAGTGGGCACGGTGCCTGCTTCCACCCCGATGGATACCCTGATCCGGATGATGGTCGGCAGGAAAGTGGAGGAGCTCTTTCCCAGGGCGGAAGCGCCCAAAGGAGAGGAGCTCCTCAGGGTCGAAAACCTGGGCCGGAAGAAAATTCTGCAGGGGATCTCTTTCTCTGTCTACGCCGGTGAGATATTGGGACTGGCCGGCCTGGTGGGTTCCGGGCGGACCGAGCTGGCGCGGGCAGTCTTCGGTGCCGACCCGCGGGATTCGGGCCGGATTTTTGTCCGGGGCCGCCCGGTGCAGATAGCTTCCCCGGCGGATGCTATCGCCAACGGTATCGGCTACCTGAGCGAGGACCGGAAACTGGTCAGTCTCGCACTGTCGATGTCGGTGCGCGCCAACGTGACCCTGGCAAGCCTGGAAGACTACTGCCTGGGGCCTTTCCTGAGCCGGCAAAAGGAGTACCGGGCGGTCGGGCGGTTCATCAGGGAGCTGGCCATAAAGCCGCCCCATCCGGAGCGCAAAGTCAAGTTCCTCAGTGGGGGGAACCAGCAGAAAGTGGTGGTCGCCAGGTGGCTGGCCACCAGGGCCCGCGTGCTCTTTTTCGATGAGCCTGCCGCCGGAGTGGATGTAGGGGCGAAAGGGGAGATCTTCCAGTTGATCAGCCGGATGGTCGCCCAGGGCGGTGCTGCCGTTTTGATTTCCTCGTACCTGCCTGAGCTGCTGGCGGTCTGCGACCGGATCCTGGTAATGTGCCGGGGTAGGATCGCCCGGGAGCTGAGCCGGGGCGAGGCCACCCAGGAAGAGATCTTGTATTACAGCGCCGTGGGGAGCTGACCGCGGCGCCGGCAGGCCTTGAACCCGTTCGATGGAGAACTCCGTGATGGCAGAGGACCACGATCTTGAAAATACTCCCGGAAAGCGGCTCCAGGCCCTGAGCGACCTGGCCCGCCGGCTGGTTTCCTTTTTCAGCCTGGTGCTGATGGCCCTGGTCCTGTCAATTCTCTCCCCCTACTTTCTCACCCTCGAGAACCTCTTCGCCATCGGGCTCCAGATGTCGGTCATCGCCATCATGGCGATCGGGCAGATGATGATCATCATCGCAGCGGGGATCGACTTGTCCGTGGGTTCGGTCCTGGCCCTCTCCGGGGTGGTCTGCACTTCCCTGCTGGCCGGGGGGGTCCCGGTGGCGAGCGCTCTTTCGGCAGGGATCGGGGTCGGGGTGCTCTGCGGGCTGCTCAACGGTGTCCTGGTCTCGAGGGGCAGGATACCCCCGTTCATCGCCACCCTGGGCACGATGGGCATGGCCCGGGGGGCTGCGCTGATAATTTCCGGAGGGGCCGGGATACAACTGCTCGAGCTGCCCGGGGCTTTCACTTTCCTGGGCGGAGGGCGGCTTTTCTCGGTAGTGCCGGTACCGGTGATTATCACCGTGGTCCTGGCCCTGGCCGGCCACGGGATCCTGAAATATACCAGGATGGGCCGGTACACCTATGCCATCGGGAGTAACAGGGAGGCGGTACGGCTCTCCGGCGTGAACATCCACCGCTACCTTACCATGATCTATACTTTTTGCGGGCTGCTCTGCGGCCTGGCCGGGGTGATCCTGGCCTCCAGGCTGCGCTCCGGGCAGCCCACCGCAGGCACCGGCTGGGAGCTTGACGTTATCGCGGCCTGCGTGATCGGCGGCGCCAGCCTCAGCGGAGGCGAGGGGACCATCCTCGGGGCCATAATCGGGGCGCTGATCATGGGCGTGCTGCGCAACGGGTGCAACCTGCTGGACATCTCGGCCTTCTGGCAGCAGGTGGCTATCGGGGCCATAATCGTGGTCGCCGTCTATATCGACCAGTACCGCCACGCACGCTGACCATCTTGCCGATATCAAAAGGAACCGACTTTCGACAACCTCCATAGATTTCCCGCCGTACCTCGAGCTTGAAAGGGGCTGGATTATGCACCGCCTGAAACCCGTTTTTACCCTGGTCCTGGCCGTGGTCTTTATGGCCCTTCCAGCTTGCACCGGGGGCCGGGAGGCAGGGATTAAAGTCCTGGTATCTCCCAAGGGCCTGACTCATAATTTCTGGCTGACTGTCAAGGCGGGCGCCGATTCGGCCGGCAAAGAGCTGGGAGTGGACGTCATCTGGAAAGGACCCACCCTGGAGACCGACATTGCGGGCCAGATCGCCATCGTCGAGGATTACCTCAACAAGCACGTGGATGCCATCGTCCTCGCCGCCTGCGATGCCAAAGCCCTGATCCCGGTGGTCGAGGAAGCGGACCGGCGGGGGATACCGGTCATCACCATCGACTCCGGACTGGACTCGGACATCCCCCTGAGCTTTGTGGCCAGCGACAATGTCATCGCCGCGGGGAAAGCCGCCGATGTGCTGGCGGAGCTGATCGGCTACCGGGGCGAGGTGGCCTGCATCCCCTTCATTCCCGGGGCCGAGACTTCCATCTGGCGGGAGACCGGCTTCAGGGAGGCCCTCGAAAAGTACCCGGACATCACCCTGGCCGCGGTCCAGTACTCCCAGGCCGATGTGGCGACCGGTATGGCGGTTACCGAGAACATCCTCACCGCACAGCCCGGGCTGAAAGGGATCTTCGCCGCCAATGAAGCCGGGGCGATCGGCGCTGCCCAGGCGGTGGCGGCCAGGAACCTCCAGGGAAAGGTCAAGCTGGTCGGGTTCGATGCCTCGCCGAACGAGATCGAGGCCCTGCGCTCCGGGGTCATCCAGGCACTGATCGTACAGAACCCTTTCGCCATGGGCTACCTGGGCGTGAGCTCGGCGGTGGGGGCGCTGCAGGGAAAACCGGTGGAAAAAAGGATAGACACGGGCGTAACCGTGATCACCATGGATAATTTTTCGGAGCCGCAGATCCAGAAAGTCCTCTACCCGCTGGGAAAGGGACGGTAAGGGTGGCGGTCTCTTTCAGATAGCGGTAAATCTCCTCAACCGTCAGCTCGGGGTCGATACCCCAGGCCAGCGCGGCCAGGCCGCATTCACTTGCGGGCGAACAGGTTTATCCTGCGGAAGGTCTCGAAACAGGTCCCATCCTCCTGCAGGGTGGCCTTGACCATCCGCTCGACCACGGTGGCGCGGAACCGGTCTTTTTTTTCGCCGTCAAGATATTTCAGGAACGGGACCAGGCTGGGCTGGTCCACCCAGGCGATCATGGCCCCGGCATCGGGGAAATACCTGTCGGCGTTTTCGCCCCAGACCCGGGTTTCCCGGAAGGGAAAACGCTTGACTGTTTTCCGGTACTCGGCCACGCCGGGCATGTACCAGGGCCACTCGAAATCAGCGAAAGAGGATTTGTATGGCCCGAGTCCCATCGCCTGTTTGACAACCCTGAAGAAATTCGCACAGTTGCCGGCTGCAGCGAAATTGAAGCGGACAGTGCCGCCCGGTTTCAGGCTGCGGCACACTTTCGACAACAAAGCCGGGTGGTCCTTGATCCAGTGGAGGGCGGCGTTGGAAAAAACCAGGTCGAATTCTTCTTCGAAGGCGATCAGGCTGATATCCATTTTCCGGAACTCGAGGTTGTCTTTACGAAGCTTGCCTGCCGTGTCGATCATTCCCTGTGAAGCGTCTATGCCGAGCACACTGCCCCCGGAGACCAGCCAGGCGAGCCGGCCGGTCAGGGCACCGTCGCCGCAGCCAAGGTCAAGGATGCGCTCATCGCCTTTGAGGTCGAGCCCGGCGATGATTTTATTTCCCCATTCCTTTTGATGAGAGGAAGACCTTTGGTATTTCTCGCCGTCAAATTCGAAAGTCATTCTTTTTCTCATTTCGAAATCCGGGGCGACACTTCGGACTGAGGGACTCAAGCCGGGGGAAAGTGAGGAAAGAACTAGTATCCGGGAGCTGATACTGATCTGCCTGCGGAGGACCTGAAATTAACCTCTGTTCTGCTCAATCAGCCGGTTGGCGATTTCCTGCCATTTCTGGAATTCGGATTTGCGCTCCATCATCTCTTTTCTTTTTGCTTCCCATTTGCCCAGTTGTATCGAAAAGGAGTACCCGTCGGTCCTGATATAATCATCCGTTTTTAATCGGGTTATCAACTGCGAGAACGCCTTTTGATTGTTTACCAGCTCATTGAGCTTCGGGGTGGGAAGGCTTGCAATACCGTTCAAAAAAAACAACCTGTTAAGCTTGAAGACAGTGTATTCCGGTGGGAAACTGCACAAGAGCCTTTGAAAAGACTCGTAGGTTTCCTCATCGAATAATATCGGGTAGGTTTGCGCCAGGGACATTTCGGCAGGCAGGGCTTTATTTTCGTTGTATATGACTATGATTTTTACATCTTCCGTTAATATTCTGACATCGTCCCAGATTCTGAAGATGAATACGAAAACCAGACCCGAGTAGGTGGTTACGAAGACGACTGTGCCTATCCCGCTCGGCACGTTAAAAAAGTAGCCGAGCGCGAAAAGCATGCCGTGGGCAAGGGGATATGAAAATACCCCCCCGATAACACTCAGCCCGATGTCCAGCCAGATTTTTTTTACCGGAGTCACCATTTCGACAACTCCTTGTAACAAAAGGAATTAGGAATTCATGAAGAAGAAGCTTTTTTACACTCTTCTAAATTTAGTTCAATACGATGAATTTGTCAAAGGAACCGGAGGGAAAAATTAAAAAAAATTGCAAAAAAAGCCGGTTTTTTTTCAGTGGGATCTTGACCGCTTGCTGCGGGCCGGAAAAGAATCTTTCAACAGCTTACCCAGAGCAATTTTGCATTAGATGGTATCTTTCCTCCCGGTGCAGCCCGGACGCGTCATAAATCGCAGATAAAAATCGGAGAATTGGTCTTCCACATACCGCGGGTGAAGTCGGGGAAATCCACGGGCCGGCTTTTTTCGGCCACCGAGCGCTCACTGAGCGCGGAGACCGCACTCCAGGCGGCGGCATCGTAGACATCCATGTCCGGGTATCTTCCGGTGCGCAGGGCATCGACCAGCCGGTAGTCTTCCAGGTAGTCCATGCCGCCGTGGCCGGCGCCTTTGGCCCCTTCGAGTTCTTCTTTCCACAGGGGGTGCTCGTACTCCCCGGCGTAATTCTCCAGCGGCTCCCAGGTGTGGGGCTCGCTTTTACCCTCGACATAGATCCGGTCCGGGTATCCCTGGAAAATGCCGCCCGTTCCCTGCACGAGGTTGATCCGGCTGTAAGGCCTCGGTGTGTCGCAATCGTGTATCAGGATGATAGTTACGCCGTTCTTGGTGCGGATCAGGCTGGAGTTGACATCACCTAAGGCGTAAGTTTTTTTTGCCTGCGGGCTGTCCGCACCGAATTCTTTCTCTGCATAAAGGTTCAGGCCCCTCGACTTGCTGCTCATCGAGACCAGGAAGTCGAACCGGTCCCCCCGGTTGATATTCATGCATTCAGCCAGCGGCCCCAGGCCATGGGTGGGATAGACGTTGCCGTTGCGCCTGACCGAGTGCGGCATGCGCCAGGGCCCCTCGCCCGTGGTGCCGAACTTCAGGGCGCGCAGGTCGTGGAGGTATCCCGCTTCCCCGTGCACCAGCTCGCCCAGCAGTCCGTGCCTGACCATGTTCAGCACCATCAGCTCCGCCTGGCCGTAACAGCAGTTTTCCATCATCACGCAGTGCCGGCGGGTCTTTTCGGAAGTTTCCACCATCTCCCAGCATTCTTCCAGGGTGACCGCGGCAGGCACCTCGGTGGCGGCGTGCTTGCCGGTCTTCATCGCCTCGAGGCAAACAGGAACATGCCACTCCCAGGGCGTGGCGGTAAAGACCATGTCCAGGTCATCGCGCTCGCACAGCCGCTTGAAATCCGTCTCGCCGCGGGAATAACCCGCAGGCTCGGGCTGCCCGGACTCCCTGACCAATTGCTGGATACTGGCCACCTTCTCTTCCACTAAGTCGCAGACGGCGCGGATCTCCACCCCCTCGATATTCAGATAGTTCCTGACATGGCTGGAGCCCTGGCTGCCGACCCCGACAAAACCCACCCGGACCGGGTCGATCGGAGGAAGCTGGATCGCCGCCGCCGGTGCCTGTTTCTCGGCGGAGCTCTCTGCCGGCTTGTTACCGCAGCTCAGGATCAAACCTGCGCCCACGGTTGCGCCTGCTTTCAGGAACTGTCTCCTGTCGTATTCCGTGCCCATGGATGTTCTCCTCGTTTCGCGTTAACCGGTCCGGATGGAGCCGGATGGGATCAAAGACAGTAATTTTTTTCCGGTAATTGCGCGGCTGAAACCTCTGTGGCGGACTGGATTGAACCAGGGATTCCGGCCACGGATACAAGTTATACTCTCCGCCTCAGGATTCAAGATTTTTTTTCATGCCTGGTCGGCTGCAGCTCCCGGCCCGGGAAAATCCCCGGCAACAGCAAAAGGGCCTGCTCTTGCGGAGCAAGCCCCTTTTTACCCTTGCCGGACTGTCTGCCTATTTCTATCCCGAATTATTCATAAAATTATCGCCTCGATTTTATAACTTCAAGCATCGAGACAAGTTAAAAAGTAAATTAAATCCCCGGGATATG
>JAFGTO010000167.1 GCA_016934095.1 Candidatus Glassiibacteriota bacterium | reverse complement strand
GCCGATCAGCACGGGGTTGTTCTTGGTGCGGCGGCTGAGCACCTGGATCACCCGACGGATCTCGCTGTCCCGGCCGATCACCGGGTCGAGTTTGCCGGAGCGGGCCGCGGCCACCAGGTCGCGGGTGTAGCGCTTGAGCGCCTGCAGCTTGTCTTCCGGGTTCTGGTCAGTTACCCTGGCGCTGCCGCGCAGGGCGGCCAGTGTTTCCAGGACACGCTGCCTGGTGGTCCCCAGGCGCTTGAGCAGTGAGCCCGCCGGCCCATCCATCCCGGTCAGGGCCAGCAGGAGGTGCTCGGTGCTGACATATTCATCGCCCATTTTACGGGCCTCGTCCTCAGCCTGCTGGAGCACTCGCCTGTAAGCCGCACCCGCGGCCAGCTCCAGACCGGCCCCGGACGCCCGCACGCCCCGGGAAACCAGCTCTTGGGCCTCCTGCCTGATTTGCGGCAGTGAAACTCCGAGCTTCTGCAGCAGCGGCTCTACCAGCCCGTCGCTCTCGGACAGCAGGGCCAGGAGCAGGTGTTCCGGCAGCAGCTCGGGCGCACCGGCCTGCCCGGCCAGCCGGGAAGACTCGGCCACCGCTTCCTGCGCCTTGACTGTAAAACGCTCCATCCTGATCATTCGCTCGACTCCTTTTCACAGTTTTATTACCGGGAAACCAGGGCACAGGCAGCACCCTGGCAGCCCGGCCCACCCTTCTTCAACCGCCCGGGTCCACCACACTTCGACCTGGCAGGCCTGTTGCCGTAAGCTTCCTGAAAGACCGGATCGAAAAAACCCTGTTCCCGGGTTTCTAACCGTAAAAAGTCAATTTTCGTGCCAGAACCGATGGAGAATATTATTTATCGATATATAACTATTTGATATAAAATGAATTATAGCCATAGCCGACAGGACCGGGCGAAACGCCCCAGGTTGTCCGGGCAGGCTGCAGGGTGCCATTCTGACAGTGCGGACGGGACATTGGAACATGGCGAGCGGCCCTGATACCAAATTATACAACAAAGATATGACAATTTACTGATCTTTTCCGGGGGAGAACGGAAACCTTTTAAAAAAGTTTATCCGCCCTCCCCCAGGCCCCCTCCCACCTTCCCAAATTTTTTGTCATGTTTAAAAGTTGCTCTTAACGGGAATAGAACTTCTTCCCCAATCAAGAAAAAAAAGTTTTGGAAAGAGAAATGGGGGCTTTGGGGGAAAACTCTTATATAAATCTGTCGTAAAATTAATATCAGGAGTTATTCGGAATATATTGAAGAGAAGTAGGGGGGCCTTTGCGGGTCAGCCCTGGTCAAGGCGGCCTCGTCCCCTGGAGGCAATTCCCGGTCCGGCCAGGCCGGAAGCCGCGAACAGGTAAGCCAGGCAGGCAATCAGGGCGATTCCGGTGCTGATCATAACATTCAGCAGGCGCTTGGGCCTGTATTTATACTCCGGCACGACCGCCGGGTCGAGGACAATCGCTCCGGGCGTATCATCCAGCTCGTTGATCCTGGCCTCCTCGTACTGGGCCGAGAGGAGCATGAACATCTCCTCCTGGATCTTGACCGAGCGGAAAAGCCTGGTATAGGCCAGTGCGATGCCGGGAACTTCCGAGACCGGGATGATTTGATCGTTGAGCTCGAGCGCGTTTTCAGCGGTAAGCCCGCCCCTGATCTTGGCGATAGTCCTGTCCAGCTCCTCCACCTCGGTCTTGAGCAGTGCGACAGAGGGGTGCCGGGAAGTGTAGACACTCTCCAGGGTCCGCAGCTGGATCAGCTTGCCCTCCCGCTCCGCCTGGAGCATCCCCAGCATCTCGATGGTGCTCTTGATCGGCCCGGTGATCAGCTCGACCATTCCCCTGGTCTGCTCCTCGGGCTGGATAATCTTGTATTTCTCCTGGAAAACCAGCAGGCTGTCCTCGAGATCGAGCAGCGCGGTATGGGTCTCTTCCAGGCGATTTTCGAGGAATTTCCTTTTGCGGGTGGCGGTAAAGACTCCCCGCTCCATCAGGATATTGTTCAACTGGGCCACGTACTCGTTGGCCAGGCTGGAGGCCAGCTCCGGGTCTTCCCTGGCCTCGACAGCCACCACCACGTGTCCCTCGGGCGGAAAATCGATCACCGTGTGGTTGTGCAGCTCCTTGCGTGCCTGGAAACGGTACTTGGTTTTGTAGACCTTCTCCAAGTCGTACTTGTCGATCAGCGAGTCCGCCACCGTGCGGCTGTTGAGGATTACCACGAACAGGTACTGGGAGGGGTTGATCGCAGCCATACCGCTGGCCACCCGGCTGATCCCGCCGGGCAGGTCGGAGACCCTGGAGAGCAGCATGCCCAGGCCGGAGAAAGCGGATTTTTCCTGTGGCGGCATGAGCACTGTCCTGGCCTGGTACCACTTGGGCAGAACCAGGAAGCTGACCACGGCGGCGACCGCGGCCGTGGCTCCACAGACCACTGCAATCAAGCGCCAGCCGCGTTTTATCACCTGGAACAAAGCTACCGGGTCGACCGTCTTTTCCACGGAGAAACGCCTCCTGTCCTGGTTACCTGTTGGACAGCACAATTATCCCGGTCACCAGGGTAACCAGCGGGCCGAAAGCCCATTCATAGAACCTGGACCTCTGGGGCACGAAGATCACGTCCCCGGGCAGCACCTCGTCGCCGGCTCCGCACTTGGCCTGACTGTCCAGGCGCCTGAGGTAACAGGCCTTGCCCGATCCGTTATTGCCGGGGCCGCCGGCCATGGCCAGGTAATCCCCCACAGTCCAGCCCGGCTGGTAGATAAAGCGTCCCGGTTGGTTGACACTGCCGGAGACGAAGACCCACTTGTTGCGCACCGGGAATTCGTAAACCGCCCCTTTTTCCGGCGAACCTTCGATCAACTCCCGGGTGAGCGGTACCCGGCCGCGGGTTTTGCCGGGTCCTTCACCGGCAGCGAGCCATCCCCCGGCGACTGTTTCCACGATGTCCGGCCCGCCCACCAGCCCGAGCAGGTCTCCCATGGTCTCGCCCGGCAGGTATTCGACCACGAACTCGTTTATCTGGTCTCTCTGCCGCTCGCCGAGGTCCACCGAGTCCGAGCCGGAGAGGTTGGTAAAACTGCCGCGGAGCAGGACATAGTTATCCAGCGGCGGCACCTCCACGATACAGCCGTCGACCAGCAGCGGGTTTTGCTCCAGGTCTCCCTTCATGCTGTATTGCATCAGGTCTACTGTTTTCAGCAGCCGCCGGTCGCCGTCCAGCAGGCGGACCCGCCGCCGGCTGCCGCCCGGCTTGACCCCGCCGGCCTCATCGACCAGGGCGCCCACCCTGTCCACCGCGCTCATGAAATAGCTGCCCGGCCTGTGGAGCGCCCCCACGGCAAATACCCGGAAGACCCGGGGGTTGACCAGGGTGAGGGTGATCCGGGCCTCCGCATAGTATTCCGACATCAGCCGAATGAGGCGGCTCTCCGCTTCCTCGAGAGTCATGCCGTCGACTTCCAGCGGGCCGGCCGGGGGCACCAGCAGCCGCCCCTCCGGGGAAACGAACAAGTGATGAGATTCGTACAGCTCTCCCCCCCAGATCGAGACATCCACCTCATCCCCGGGGCCCAGGCGATAGCTCGAGCGGTCGATCTTGCCCTCCAGAGGGATCCTCTCCCGGACGGCGGCGGGGCTGCTTTTCTGCAGGGCGGCCTGCTGTTCGGCCAGCGAAGGCCGGGAGCTGTCGAAAAGGTTCTTGGTCTGGGCCTCCATCCGTGAAGCCGCAACAGGCAGGACGAGCAGGACAAGCAGCGCTCCCCATAATTTCTTCGGACCTGAATACATCGTTTTCTCCTGCGGATGACAGGTCGGGCACCAGCCCGGCGCCCGGGGCAAGGCAGGTAAAACCTCCGGATAACTCAAATTCCAATTGCCGGCCTTAAACCGAAATAATACCACTTTTCCGCTGTCAATTCAAGAAACATCTCTCGCCCGGCCCGGAAGGGCGAGGTCCAGGTTTACAGCCCCGGCGAATTGTGTTATAATAACCAGTAGTGTTTTACCTGCGGAATCGACCCGTGAAGCCTCCCCTGCGGCCGGGCTCCGGCAGGCCAACGGGATGAGACAAGCTCATGAAGCTGAAAAATATGCTCTACTCTCTGGCGGCCGGTGGATCGCTGGCCCTGGGCGGCAGGTGGCTCTACCGCCGCGAGCGCACCCGGCGGGAGTCCCTGAGAAGAAGCCACCAGCTGCGGCGCCGGATCGTGGCCGAGTCTGTAGCCAGGCTGGCTGAAATCTCCGCAGGCGGCGCCCCGGTCCGGGAAGTGTATTTTTTTATCTGGATCGTGGAAAGAGTATGCATCAGGCACGGGATCGATTTTCCCGGGTTCGCTTTCGATGCCAGGAAGGGCATGCTGTTCAGCTCGAAGCTGACCGGGATGCTGCGCATGATGATCTCGGACGGCGTGCTGAAACTCGAGGAAGACCGCCTGCTCCCGGGTGAAAAAACCGAAAGCTCCCTTGCCGAGCCTGACCCCCGGGTGCTCCAGGTGGTCGAGGAGACCGTGGCCCAGTGGAAAAGCGATTTTCCCGAAGAGCGCCTGGTACGCTTCGGCCAGCTTTTCCGTCAGCCTGATTAACGATGATTTCCTGATAACAGGGGGGATGAATGGTCAGACCGCTCGACCATGTAACAGTCATCCAGCAGATGAATTTCGCCGAGAAGCTTCACCAGGACGCTCATACGCACCCTGAGATAAGCCGGCAGCAGGCGGAGGACATCCAGCGGCGGCAGCGGATACTGGAACAGAAGCGCACCCAGCAGACCCACCGGGCGGAGCGCAGCAAGATCCACCTCAGGGATGACCACGGGCCCGGCGGCAGGCGCCGCCGCAGGAACCCGGCGAAAAAGAAAGGCCCAGCCCGCAGGATAGACCTCATCGGCTGACCCCGGCCTCCTCCACCGGCGGCGTGCCGCGGCTGAACCCGGCAATCGCCAGGCAGATGTCCCTGATCAGCCGCTGTGCCTCCCGGCGCGAAATCACCCAGTTGTTTCCCATGATCGAAAAGGCCACAGGCTCCTCATCCGCGGTCTGGGCATACCCGGAGAGAGCCATCACCGCACTGATATAGCCTGTCTTGGCAAACAACCTGCCGTCCGCCGCGGTTTTGCGCATCAGGCGGACCCCGTTGTCGATACCTCCCACAGGCAGGCTGGAGACATAGTTTTCGCGCAGCGGGTGCTTATCCATCCGGGCCAGGACCCCGATAAACATCTCCGTGGTAACCAGGTTCAGCCGTGAAAGCCCCGACCCGTCCTCTATCCTCAGGGTGCCGGTATCCAGGCCGAGCTTGCGCAGGAAACGCTTCTCGACTTCCAGCCCGCCCTGGAAGCTTCCCTCCCTGCCCAGGCAGGCGCCCAGGGTAAAAAGGAGCTGCTCGGCGTAAAAATTGTGGCTGCGCTTATTGATTACCCGCACGATCTGCTCCAGGGGCACCGAGAAGTGCTGGGCCACGATCAGCGGGGCATTATCCAGGTAGCGGGTGCTGTCAACCGGTGATTCGAGCACCCTCACCGGCCCGTCGATGCGCACTCCCCGGCGGGCCAGGGCGCGGGCGAAAGCCTCCGTGGCGTAAAGTGCGGGCGACTCGACCGAGACATGTTCCAGGAAACCCAGGCTGCGGTAGTAGATCCCTCCGTCCACGACAACTCTCCCGCCCGGCGAGTCCCGGGTGATCACCAGGCGGTCCTCCGCCCTGCTGGCCACAGTGGCCGCCCTGTTGACCAGGCGCAGGGTGGCGCCCTCGGGTTTGATCCGGAGTTCGGGAGGCTGTCCCGCTTTTGCCGGGAGGACTTCGAGATCGATGCAGTTGTCATTGTAGGAGATGGCCGAGACCGGAGCGGCGTAATACCACATCAGGTCTTCCCACGACCAGCCGTCCGCCCTGCGGGGGGGAACGAAAAGCGTATTGTCGGCCACCAGGGCCCCGGTTACCCGGCGGATCCCGGCCGCGCAGACTTGGCCGGCCAGTTGGTCCCAGACATAATCCACGGCCGGATAAAAGCGGTCGGAGATGGTGGGGTCGCCGCTGCCGCGCAGGACCAGGTCGCCGCGCAGAGTGCTGTCCGGAGCCGAGATCTCGCCCGCGGCCATGACCGTGGTATGGTAGCGGAAATCCGCCCCCAGCCCATCGAGCGCCGCAGCAGTAACCAGCAGCTTGAGGTTGGAAGCGGGCATGAACCTCCGGCGGGAATTCAGGCTCACCAGGTCGTCCCCCCGTTCCAGGGAGCGCACCTGGACACCCCAGTCGGCCGGGTCCTGATGGTAGCTCTCGAGGGTGGAGAGGATGCGCCGGGTAAGCTCCCGGTCAGGCTCCCGGCCGCCGAGGGCCGGAACCGGCAGTGAAAGGAACAGTAAAACGGTCATCAGCACGGGTAAAACAGCCCTGACGGGATAGCTGAAGCTTAAAAACACCCGGGCCGCGCTGCCTTCCACTGAAAGTCTCTTCTCCATCGCTTCCGTCTTCCCCGTAGTTTTGCCGTCAGGCCGCGGGGAGACAAAAAACCCCGGGCCGCGCCAGGCGAGCCTGGCCTAATGAGAGAAACTTTAGCGCTTTTACCCCCAATTGTCAACCTGTCTCAACGGAGGATGTCCCGGGACTGGAAAATCCGGGCTGCCCGTGTCAAGACTGCAGCCAGTCTGCGGACCGGCCGGCGGAAGACTTCGCCATGATACGAGTATCCGGCTTTCCGGCGGAAATCCGGGTTCTAAGTTGACAACCCTTTCGTATTGGCTTAAGTTAAAAATGGATGTTTTCCTTTCTGTTGTGATCCAGCCGCTTGCAGCCGGGTTCTTATGAGCGTGCCGGGCTGATGGTTACCCATCAGGCGGCAGTTCAACCAAGCCACTGTTCATGAGTTTGTCGCCCGGGCCCGGGCGACAGTTTCCCGCTGCGCGGCTGGTGCTCCGGCAGCAGGCTGCCCTGCGGGCTTCGGGATATTATCTTTCTCCGGAATGGGTGTAAAAAAATTGAGTTACTTTGAAGGCACAAGCAAATTAAAAATCCGCCGTCCAGCCGGAGAGCCAGCAGCGGAGACCGGGCCACGCGGGCCGTCGAGGCTCTACCACGGGCGGGGCAGGGCCCTGCCCTATTCCACGGATGCCATCCTGGAGCTCAGCAAGGAAGAGCTGCTGAAGCTCCTCTGGAAAGCGGACCGGCGCATCTACAGGGTGCTCAAAGACAGTACCACCATCATGGACTGCAGGAATAACCTCTTCGGGTACCTGAACGATCTGGTCCGCAGTTACTACAACATTTATTCGGAAAAAAAGTTCAAGGACCTCCACCCGCTGGAAAAAGTCCATGCCAAGAGGTGTGTCAGGATCCTGAAGAACACCATCCGGACCGGCAACGAGAAGATCACCGGCGTGAACCCGCTGAACATCCTCTGGAAGCTTGCCAGGGGGAAGCTCGACCTGCTGGATAAGGCTACCCCCGGTTTCCTCTGCGAGATGATTTTCCTCTTCCTGGGGATAAACGGCAAGCTCGCCTTCTACCGTCAGGCCAAACAGACCCTCTCCCTGTTCACCGTGCACGATGAAAACCCTGGGCTGGTGCGCTCCCACGACCTCGATCAGTACTCCGAGCGCATCGACCATTATTTTTCCCGCTACCCCTCGGGCCTCGACCCCGGGATAACCGTGAAACAACAGGCCGCCAGGCATCGGATCATGGAGTATTTCGGTGCCGGCGAAAGGCAATGGAACGACTACCGCTGGCAACTGAAACACATCATCCGCGACCGGGGCACAGTCGAAGCCCTGGTGGGCCTGACCAGGCAGGAGCGCGAGGGCCTGATCCTGGCCGAGAAGCACGGGATAGTCTTCCAGATCACCCCCTATTACCTGAGCCTTTTCGACCCCGAGCCCGGCACCGGAGTAGATGCGGCGGTCCGCGCCCAGGTCCTGCCGGGCAAACAGTACGTGAAAAGCCTGGTCAAGGCCCTCAGGTCCGGAGCAAACCTCGACTTCATGGGCGAGACCTGCACCAGCCCTGTCGAGGGTATCACCCGGCGGTACGCCAAGGTGCTGATCCTCAAAGCCTTCAACAGTTGCCCGCAGATCTGCGTCTACTGCCAGCGCAACTGGGAGATCAACAGTATCGACAATACCCGCATCTCCAGGAAAAAGCTGCTGAAAGCCATCGACTGGATCGCCGACAACAGGAATATCGAGGAAGTGCTGGTCACCGGGGGAGACCCGCTGACCCTCGGCGATGACTTCCTGGCCTGGGTCATGGACCGCCTGGCAGCGATCGACCACCTGGAGCGCATCCGGATCAGCACCCGCGTGCCGGTAACCATGCCCAGCCGTATTACCGCCGAGACAGTGGACCTGGTTAGCCGCTACCACGAGTTCGGCCGGCGCGAGGTCTGCTTCGTGACCCACTATGAGTCCCCGCTGGAGATGACCCCCGAGTCCCTGGCAGCAATCAGGCGCATCCGGTCGCGGGGCCTGAACGTTTACAACCAGCAGGTCTTCACCTACTACAACAGCCGCAAGTTCGAAACCAGCGCCCTGCGCAAGCTGCTCAAGCTGTGCGGAGTAGACCCCTACTACTGTTTCAACACCAAGGGCAAGGATGAGACTTGGGATTACCGGGTACCCATCGCCCGCCTGCTGCAGGAGTGGACCGAGGAGGCCCGGCTGCTGCCAGGGATGGTCCGCACGGACACCCCGGTATTCAACGTGCCCACGCTGGGTAAAAGCTACCTGCACTCCTGGCAGGACCACGACATTATCATGATCCTGCCAGACGGCAGGCGGGTCTACCGCTTCAACCCCTGGGAATCGATGTTTTCGCTCGCCCCCCCGTACATCTATACCGATGTCCCGATCTACGAGTACCTCAAGCGCCTGCAGCGGGACGGCGAGGACGTTAACGACTACCACTCGATCTGGTACTACTTCTGAGCGGCGGGAAGTACCGCCAGTCGCAGGCCATACTGACATCCTCGACTTGTACTGACCCTTGGCAGGGTCCAGGCGCGCCTGGACCCTGCCCTTTAAAAAGCAATGAGTAAACCAGAGCCTGGCGGCTTTGATCCTGAAAGGAGGTACCGGTGTCTGCTGAACCGCTGGCGAGCCTGACAGCATTAATCTCCGTGATTTTCGCCCTGCTGACTTCCGGCTGTGCCGGCGAGCACTTCGCGGTTTCGGCTGACGGGGTGCGCATCGCCTACCAGGTGCAGGGCCGCGGCGAGCCGGCACTGGTCTTTGTCCATGGCTGGTGCTGCGATAAAAGCTACTG
>JAFGTO010000166.1 GCA_016934095.1 Candidatus Glassiibacteriota bacterium | reverse complement strand
TGTATCCACCATAACAATTTAAAAGGAATGGTATTTTGAGAACCACTATAATTCAATACAAAAAAACTTTTGACAATCGCTCTAGGTTTCCGCAGGCACAAAGCGTAAGAAGCACAAAGCAAAATAACCATCCGGCCCGGCAGTGCCTGAACCTGGCGTCTTTCCGCCCTTACTTTCTTTCAATCGGTATCACGCAGATGAACTCGATCCGCTCCCGGTCCGAGGTGTTGACGAACTGGTGGTGGACATCCGGCGGGACAAACACCACCGTGCCGGGTGCCAGGGGGTGCGCAGCGCCCTCCAGGCGCACCTCGCCCTGCCCCCGCCAGACAAAAACCTCGTGTTCGCTGCCGTGCGTATGGGAGGGCGACTGCCCTCCCGGCTCGAGCTCGATCATGCGCATGGCGTAGTTCTCCGCCCCATCGGCCTCCGAGATCAGCCAGCGAATGCCTGCGCCTTTCGCCCCGGGGGCGGAGAAATCTTCCAGCTCCACTGTTTTATAATCGACACTCTTCAAGGCTCCCTCCGTTGAATATGCTGCCAGGAAAAACCACCCGATAAAAAGGTCAAACAGCGCTCGACAACGGTCGAGGTATTTATCAATGTTCCTGTTCGCCCGCCGTTCTAGGCAAGGAAAAAACCAGTCTTCCCGCCTCTGCCGGGCTTTCAGAAATCGAGGGGGTCGAAAGCCGGCGTATAGGATGCAGTATCCGGGAGAGCACCTTTCTGGCGCAGCACCTCGAACTGCTCGGGCAGCAGAGGCACGGCGAAACTGTCCGTGCCAGGGGCCGGCTCCCGGGGTACCGGCAACCCTGTCCAGCCGTCGATCTCGATGAACTCCAGCCCCGGGGGAATGGGGAAGTCCTGCCTGGGCTTGCCTTCGCTGACCTTGGAGAGGAACATGGCCCACATGGGCGCTCCCCCGCGCGAGCCTGTCAGCCCGACCATTCTCCCGTTCTGTTCGAACCTGATCTCCCGGTTGTCATCGAATCCCACCCAGCAGGCGGCGCTGATCCCCGGGGTGAATCCTACAAACCAGGAGTCCCGGTAGTCGCTGGTGGTCCCGGTCTTGCCGGCGGCCGGCAGGCTGAAACCCATGCGCCGGACCACCGCGCCGGTCCCCTGGTTGACCACCTGGCGCATCATGTCCACCACCTGGTAGACGACCTGCGGGTTGGCCACGTCCCTGCCCCGGGCGATATAGTCATCGAGTATGTTGCCGCGGGTATCCTCGATGCGGGTAATCGCATACGGCTGGTAATAGGTGCCGGCGGCGGCGAACACCGCGAAGGCGGCGGCCATCTCGACCGGCGAGACCCCGCCCGTGCCGAGGGCCAGCGACGGTGTAGGCGGCAGGTCGCCGGTTATGCCGAAGCGGCGGGCGGTAGCCACCACTTCTTCCGGGCCGGTCATCTCGATAAGCTGTGCGGCGATCACGTTCCGGCTTTTCTCCAGGGCTTTTTTCAGGGTCATGCGCCCCAGGAAATCCTGCTCGAAATTGCCCGGAGTCCAGGTATCCCCGTTGGGAAGCTGGTAGCTCACCTGGGAATCGACCAGGGTAGTGGCCGGGCTCAGGCCCAGGTCGCGCAGGGCGGTGTAATAGACGAACGGCTTGAAAGCGCTGCCGGGCAGGCGGTTGCTCTGAACGGCCCTGTTGAACTGGCTGGCATCGTAATCCCGCCCCCCCACCATGGCCAGGATAGCCCCGGTGCCGGCCTCCACCGCAGCCAGGGCTCCCTGGAGATAATTCTGCCGCGAGAGGGTATCGCTCTGCAGCTCGTATTCCGGCAGGCCCAGCATGTTGTCCAGCCTCTTGAGCTGCGACCTGACCGCGGAGACAGCCGCAGCCTGGCAGCGCTCATCCAGAGTGGTGTGGACCCTCAGGCCGCCATAGTAGAGGAACTCCTCGCCGAAGCGCTCCCTGATCCTCTCCTGCACGTAATCCAGGAAATAGCTCGACCTGCCCGTGGTCTCGGTATAGCGCTTGAGACTCAGCTCCTCGTTCTCGGCATCCAGGCGCTGGGTGCCGGAGACCATTTCCAGCTCTTCCATCCGGCGCAGGATCCAAAGCTGGCGCGCGCGGGCCCGGCCGGGATGGCTGTAAGGGTTATAGACACTGGGCCCGTTGAGGATGGCCACCAGCAGCGCCGCCTGGGCTAGGCTCAACTGGTCCGCATGCCTGGCGAAATAGACCCGGCTGGCCGCCTCCACACCGTAAGCACCGCTGCCGTAATACATGTTGTTGCAATAGGCCTCGAGGATCTCATCCTTGTCGAACGAATACTCGAGCTGGAGAGCCATCAGGATTTCCTTGAGCTTGCGGGCGCGGGTCTGCTCGAGGCTGAGAAAAAAATTACGGGCCAGCTGCTGAGTGATAGTGCTGGCGCCGCTCTCGATCCTGCCGGACCTGAGGTTCAGCCACACGGCCCGGAGGATGCCCTTTTTACTGATACCCGGATGGTCATAGAAGTCCGCATCCTCGGCGGCCAGCAGTGCGGAGACGAAGTTCCTGCTGATACGCCCGATGGGCACGCGGTTTTTCTCGCCCATGGTGGCCAGCAGCCTCCCGGTGTTGGCATAGAACTCGGTCTGGGTGTTCAGCACCAGCTTCTCCAGCTTGTCCGGCAACTGGGGCAGGTCCCTGCCCATTGTCGCTACGATCACCACTCCCAGGCAGAACCCGACCACCACCGCACAGACAGCCAGGTAGAAAAGCGCCTTGATCAGCTTGATTATTATCATCCGCGATTATCCGGTCGATCCGGTACGAAGACACCGGGCGGTGAGCAGCAAACTTAAGCGTTGCATTGCAGACCGTGGAAAGCCCGCATCGTAAGCCGCATGGTAATTTCGATTAAGGTATTTCTGATTAGAAGCTGTTTCATGACTTTTAAAATCGTTTTTCAGTTCAGGAATTTTCCGCCCCGGCGGTGTTTCTTAATCGTTAAGCAGTAGCAGGATGCACTCGTAGGG
>JAFGTO010000165.1 GCA_016934095.1 Candidatus Glassiibacteriota bacterium | reverse complement strand
CCCTTGCCGTCCGGCTAACAGTTCCCCCTGTCGGGCCTGTAAAGGACTTTAACCTCCAAGTGGGTGCGCCCTGCCGGGCGCACTAATCCGAAAGCCTGCGGAATTCAAGATTCCGCAGGCTTTTTTTATGGCAGGCGCCTAGGCCCTGCAAAACCGATGTACAAGAAGAAACGCTTCCCCGGTGCCGCCCGCTATAATAGTGCTCTAATCCGCTCAGGGACTGAAGATCCTGCTCAAATCATTGAATACCACGTAAATCATCAAAGTGAAGATAATGACCATACCCACCTGCATCCAGCGGACCCGCATCTCGGGAGAAAGCGGCTTGCCAAAGCGGATGACCTCGATCAAGATAAACAGCAGGTGCCCTCCGTCGAGCACGGGAATCGGCAGCAGGTTAAGCAGCGCCAGGTTCAGGCTGACAAAGGCCATTAAATTAAACAGCCAGCCGCCGCGAGCGGCTTCGCCGACCATCTTGCCGATCATTATCGGGCCGCCCAGGGCATCCCTGGCCTGGCGAAAAGACATTCTGCCGGATATCAATTCCACCAGGAAGTGCGGCAGGCTCCTGAGAACTAAATCCGTGTAGAAAATCGTATTCCCCACGCCCCCTGTTACCGACTGGACAAAAGTTAGGTTGATCCGCACCATCCTGGGTGGTCCAATCCCGATCTTGCCGACGGTTTTAAAAGTCCTGTCCGGCTGGGGACTGACCACGCTCTCGGGCACGACTTCGACTTCTATCCGCTCCGAGCCCCTTTCCAGCAGTATCGAAACGGTATCTCCCGGGTTCTGATGGATTATCTCGGTCAATTCGTCCCAGTTCTTGATGTCCTGGTCGTTTATCCTTAGGAAAAGGTCGCCGGTCTGGATCCCGGCCCGGTAGGCAGGCTTGTCGACAATCACCTCGCCCACCCTGGATTCTATCAGTGGGTTCAGGGCATAGGCCAGGCGCTGGCGGGTGGAGTCATCAGGAACCGAAAAAGACAGCGCGTAGCGCCGGTCCTCTTTTTTGTCCCAAAGCAGCATTTGAACTACTGAAGCCTCGGGGTGCAGGCAACTTTCCCGTATGTCGTTCCAATTTTCGGGCTCCGTTCCGTTGATGGAGAGGACTTTCGATCCGGGTACGATTTTTTCCATTCCCGGCAGGGCCAGCTCCTGGTTGACTGAATCTATCACCACCGTGCCGATGGTGTCGGCCCCCTGGAAGTAGAAAATGCCGATGTAGAGCACCGCGGCCAGCACGAAATTCATCAAGGGCCCGGCGAAAATCACCAGGGAGCGCGCCCAGATGCTTTTCCTGTCAAAATGGCGCTTAGGGTCGGTAGATTTTTCCAGGTCCGGGGTCTGCCCCTCCAGGCTTTCCACAGGATCATCACCTGCCATTTTTACATAACCGCCGAAAGGAATGGCCGCAAGTGCGTACTCGGTCTCGCCCCAGCGGTAAGCCAGCAGCGGTTTGCCCAGGCCGATGGAAAAACGCAGCACCTGGATACCCACCAGCTTGGCTGCCAGAAAATGGCCCAACTCATGGAAAAAGATCAGGACACCCAGTACCAGAAGAGCCACCAGGATTGTATATATCATAATTTCCCCTTTAGATCCTGCCGAAAAGCGGTAAGCATTCGCTCAGGCACCCAGCCGCCCGGCGAAATCGCGGGCCCACTTGTCGGCTTGCAGGATTTGTTCCAGCGACGGGTCGTCAATCTTTTCCGCCGCCGCCAGAGTCTTCTCGATGATGTCGGCTATCCGGGTGAAGCGGATTTCTTCCCGGGAAAACCTCTCGACCGCAACTTCATTGGCTGCATTGTAAACTGCTGTGGCCACCCCGGCCTGCATGCCGGCCTCGTAGGCCAGACCCAGGCAGGGGAAGCTCTCCCGGTCCACCGGCTCGAAAGTGAGGCTGCCGATCGCGGCGAAATCCGGGGCGGGCACGCTGCCGACCAGACGCTCCGGGTAAGTCAGGGCGTACTGGATGGGAATGCGCATGTCCGGTACTCCCATATGACCCAGCACCGTCCCGTCGTTGAACACAGCCATGCCGTGCACGATCGACTGCGGATGCACCAGCACCTCGATATTTTCGTACCCCAGACCGAAGAGAAAGTGCGCTTCTATGACCTCCAGCCCCTTGTTGGCCAGGGTGGCCGAATCCACGGTGATTTTCGGCCCCATCGACCAGGTTGGATGGTTCAGGCTGTCGCTGAACGAGACAGTCTCCAGGCGCTTCCGGCCGTAGCCGCGGAAAGGCCCGCCGGAAGCGGTTATGATAACCTTTTCCAGGGTCTTTTCCGGCTGGTCCTTGACCAGTTGGAAAAGGGCGCTGTGTTCGCTGTCCACCGGGATGATCTGCGCTGTCCGGCTGCTGGCCGCCAGGCCCAGCAGCCGGGGCCCGGCCATGACCAGGGACTCCTTGTTGGCCAGTGCCAGGCGCTTGCCCTCTTCCAGGGCCCTCAGCGAGGGAGCCAGCCCCACCCCTCCGACCAGGGCGTTGACCACGATGTCAACTTCTGCGAGAGCGGCCAGCTCGCTCAGGGCTTCTCGGCCCAGGTGCAGTTCCAGGCCGTCCAGACGGCCGGGGTCGATCCCCTCCAGCGCATCCGCCTGGGCCAGGCAGATATGCCCGGCCCCGCAGGCGCGGGCCGCGGCCAGCAGCTTTTCGGCCTTTTTACAGGCCGACAGCGCACAGACTGTGAAACGGTCCCGCAGGCTGTCGATAACCGACAGGCAGCTCTCCCCGATTGAGCCGGTAGCGCCGAGTATGCAGACTTTCTTCAACATTTTTTAACAGGCGGCGAGTTTCTTTTCCCCGGTGTCTCCGATCCGGGAACCTTCTCCGAAGGGACGGCCGGGCTGCGCCTGCGGGCGCTGCCCGGGCCCTGAGGGTTTCTCAGCCAATCAATGCGCGGAATACGACCGCCGCAGGCAGGGTCAGGACCAGGCTGTCGAAACGGTCCAGCACTCCGCCGTGTCCGGGGATCAGGCCGGAGGAATCTTTCAGGCCCGCATCCCGCTTGAAAAGCGACTCGACCAGGTCGCCGGCCGGCGCAGCCAGCCCGACCAGCAACCCGAAAGCAAGCGCTCCGGAGCTGTCAAAAAGCTCCATCAACCGGGAACCCGCTAAGTAAGAGACCGCAACCACCAGCAGCATGCCGCCGATAAACCCCTCTATAGTCTTACCCGGGCTCAGCCGCGGACAGAGCTTATGCCTGCCGAAAAGGCTGCCGAACAGGTAGCTGCCCACATCCACACTCCAGGTAAGCAGGTAAGTCAGAAAAACCCAGCAGAAACCCTCAAGGTCCGAAAAGCGCGGGTCGTGGCGGAGGACTACCTGCAGGGAAAGAAATCCACCGAGATAAATAATGCCGAAAACCGTTGCGGACATTCCCGCCAGCGCCTGGTCGGTCGCATTTTCCCGGAACAGGGCGGCCAGGCAAACCAGGGCCACTGCAGCGAACCCCGCCGCGAGGAACCAGCCGGGCCGTTGCAGGCTCAGCCAGATAAAGGCGCTCACCGGCAGCAGGCCGGCCGCCGGGGTCCCGATCCAGGCCAGCGGCCTGAGGCCCTTGCTTTGTGCGATACGGAAAAACTCATGTGCGGCAAGGGCGGACTGCGCGGCGACAAAGACCACGAAATACCAGGATCCCCACCGGGCGAGGAAATAGATGGCCGGTATGCCCACAGCGGCGACAAGAGACCTGAGAAGAAGGTTCACCGGTAATCCTCCGCTGTTCCGGGCGTAAGTCAGGGTTTATCTTTCGGCTTGCGGTTATTTCTGCCCGATTTCTCGACCTTGCCGAAACGCCGCTCCCGCTTCTGGAAAGCGGCCACGGCCTCGAAGAGGTTCTGCTTGCGGAAATCCGGCCACAGCACGTCGGTAATGTAGATTTCCGTGTAAGCGACCTGCCAGAGCAGGAAATTGCTCAGGCGCATCTCGCCGCTGGTGCGGATCAACAGGTCCGGGTCCGGCAGGTCTGCGGTGTAGAGTGCACCGGCCAGGGTTGTTTCGTTAATCTCCGCCGGAGCGAGCCTGCCTGCGGCAACTTCCCCGGCCAGGCGGCGGACCGCATCGACAATCTCCGCCCTGCTGCCGTAGCTCACCGCCAGGTTGAGCAGCATCTGTTTCTGGTCGGCGGTAAACCTGACAGCATCCGTAATGGCGTTCCGGGGAGCATCCGAGAGCTTTTCCAACCGGCCGATACACCCGACCCGGATCCCGTTACTCCTCAGGTTCTGCTTCTCTTTTTCGATATAGTTCTGCAGCAGGCGCATCAAGGCCTTGATCTCAGTCAACGGCCGGCTCCAGTTCTCTTCGCTGAAAGCATAGAGGGTAAGCACCTCGCACCCCAGCTCCCGGCAAGCCTCGACCACTGCACGGACCGACTTCATGCCCTGCTGGTGGCCGAATACCCGGGGTCGGCCGCGTTTCTGCGCCCATCTCCCGTTGCCGTCCATGATTATCGCCACGTGGCGAGGGATATTGCCGTTTTCGATTACCTGTCGCTTAAGCTCTGATTCATCCATCTTTTTCATTTTCAGCAGGTTACATATTATTGTGGAGAAAAATGATTGAGCTATAAGTTACCAGAGAAACACTTTTTAGGCAATAGAAAACCCGCAGGCCGGGCAGGCGCAAAACTGCGGCCGGCGCAAAAAAATCCCCGGAACCGGGCATTCCAGGGATTTTATTGCCGAAAAGGGGTAGAACAAAGCCGGCTCCGGGCCGGAAGGGAGATCAGATCTCCATTATTTCTTCTTCCTTGATTCCCAGCAGCTCATCCATTTTCTCGATATACTGATCGGTGAGTTTTTGCACCTCATCGAAGCCTTGATGTTCCTGGTCCTCCGAAAGCTTGCCGTCTTTCTGCATCTGTTTCAGCTCGTCGTTGGCATCCTTGCGCGCGTGCCTGATCGAGACCCTTCCGGTCTCGACGATCTTATGCACCAGGCGCACCAGATCCTTACGCCTCTCCTCGTTAAGCGGCGGGATCGGCACCCGGATCACGTTACCGTCGCTCGAAGGCGTCAGCCCAAGGTCCGAGCTCTGGATCGCTTTGCTTATGGCTCCGATAAGCGTTTTATCCCAGGGCTGGACTACCAGCAACCTCGGCTCGGGCGAGCTGATCGTGCTCAACTGGTTAAGCGGCATTTTCGATTCATAAGCCTCGACCTGGATGGTCTCGAGCAGTCCGGGAGAGGCTTTGCCCGTACGAATGCCGGTCAGCTCGTGGCGGATCCCGGCGACCGAACGCTCCATCTTCTCGGTGGCAGGTTTCAAGACCTTGTCAATCATGCTGTTGCCTCCACGATAGTACCGATGGTCTCACCGGTAATAATTCGGGGCAGGGCGCCCTTTTTCCTGATATTGAAAACCAGAATCGGCAGCTTATTATCCATGCAGAGGGTAATCGCCGTGGTATCCATCACCCGTATGTTCTTGTTAAGCACGTCCAGGTAGGAAAGCCGTGGAATGAACCTGGCTTTCTTGTCTATGGCTGGGTCTGCAGTATAGATGCCATCCACCTTGGTAGCCTTCAGAATGACCTGGCTCTCGGTTTCGATGGCCCTCAGCACTGCGGCGGTGTCGGTGGAGAAGTAGGGGTTGCCGGTCCCCCCGGCGAAGATAACCACCCGGCCTTTTTCCAGGTGGCGCAAGGCCCTCCGGCGGATGTAGGGCTCGGCGAGCTGTTCCATGCGGATGGCTGTCATTACCCGGGTCTGCAGCCCCCGGTGCTCGAGCATGTTCTGCACGGCGAGGGCGTTGATCACCGTAGCCAGCATGCCCATATAATCTGCGGATACGCGGTCGATGCCCTGCAGGCTGGCATGGGTTCCGCGGATAATGTTGCCCCCGCCGATCACCATGCCCAGCTGAACCCCCATTTCCCTGATCTTGATAATGTCCTCGAACAGGGGGTGCAGAGCAGCCGGTTCTATTCCCCGGCTCTCATCGCCGCAAAGTGACTCTCCGCTGAGCTTGAGCAGTATCCTGCCGTATTTGGCTTCCGCCATCTGACAAGCACCGTCAAAAGAAAGGCTTCTCGGTCCACCGTTGACAAGGGGAGCCGGAGAAGCCGGAGAAGCTGTCTTGCTACTGGCCGAGCTGGAAACGGGCGAATCGGTTGATTTGGAGATTTTCACCCAGCTTGGCGGCTGTCTCCCTGATCAACTGGCCTACAGTGACATCCGGGTTTTTGACAAACGGCTGGTCCACCAGGCATACTTCCTGGTAGTACTTTTCCAGGAGCCCCTCGGCAATGCGATCGAGAACCTTTTCCGGTTTGCCGGTACTCCTGGCCTGCTCCCGGTAGATCTCCTTCTCTTTTTCCACGACTTCCTCAGGCAACTGCTCGCGGTGAACCACCTCCGGACTGGAAGCTGCGATATGCATCGCCACGTCCTTGGCCAACTGCCGAAACTCATCGGTGCGGGCCACGAAATCGGTCTCGCAGTTGGCTTCCACCAGCACGCCGATTTTGCCTCCCATGTGGATATAAGAATGGATCAGGCCCTCACGGGTTTCGCGGTCCTGCCGCTTGGCCGCTTTCATCGCACCTTTCTTGCGCAAAATCTCGGTCGCCTTTTCCGGGTCCCCGCCGGCTTCGCTAAGGGCCCGTTTACAATCCATCATACCGGCACCGGTGGCTTTTCTTAAAGCTTGAACCTGGGCGGCGGTAATCTCCATCTTCACTCCCTCAGGTTAACCTATTTTCTCTTGGATAACAGTTTCCCGGCGCAAAGGAATCCAGTAAAAGCACTCCGGCCGGGAAATCTGAAACCTCGTTCTTCGATTTTATTTATCGGAAGCCGGTTTCTCAGTGCTCTTGGCTTCCCTGGTGCTCCTGGCAGCGGCAGCACCCCTGGATTCCTTTTTCCTCTCGGTTTCCCCGGGCCGGTCGGGTTTCACGGAACTGCCGGGTCCGCCGGCTGCTCCGGCCTGCGGAGCGCCCCCAGCGGCTTCGGCTGAAGGCCTTTTCTTGCGCGTGCGGCGCCTGGGCCTGGAACGTCTGGGTTGATCCTGTTTTCTCGCATCCTCGGCCGACTCTCTTCTTTGTTCCGGTGTCTTCCTCGGGGCCGCAACAGCCTCCGGCTCGGCAGTCCTCTCCGGTATCCTGGCCTTGCCCTCGAGCACCGCATCGGCTATGGTCTGGGTGAGCAGCTTGACCGAGCGAATGGCATCATCGTTGCCGGCTATCGGGACCGTAGCTTTCTCGGGGTCCGCGTTGGTATCCATCAAAGCGATCAAGGGTATCCCCAGCTTGTTGGCTTCGGCCACGGCGATCTTTTCTTTCAGGGCATCGACCACGAAAATAGCCTTGGGAATATCTCCAAGCTGCTTGATTCCATCCAGGATCTTCTGGAGCTTGACCAGCTCGCGGCTCAGGGATAAACCCTCTTTCTTGGTCCTGAGCTCGAACTCGCCTTCATCTTTCATGCGCTCCAGCTCACGCAGGCGGCGGATGTTTTTCTTGATCGTCTGAAAATTCGTCATCATCCCGCCCAGCCAGCGCTCGTTGACAAAATACATTTCACAGCGTTCCGCTTCCTCGCGGATAACTTCGCGAAGCTGCCTCTTGGTTCCGACGAAAAGAATCGTGCCGCCACGGCCGATTATTTCAGCGACCAGGTCATAAGCCTTTTTCAACTGGAAAAGAGTCTTCTTCAGATCGATGATGTGGATCCCGTTGCGCTCGGCAAAGATGAACTTCTTCATCTTGGGGTTCCAGCGACTGGTCTGGTGCCCGAAATGAACTCCTGCTTCCAGCAAATCCTGGATAGTTGGAAATGCCATTTACGCTCCTTCTAAAAAATCGTCCGGCGCCTGTTAAATCCACGCAAGGGTATCCGGAAGCCAGCTCCAGAGCCCATGCGGTTGCATGGATCAGCGTTTTGAGAATTGGAAACGTTTGCGAGCCTTGGGGTGGCCGTACTTCTTGCGCTCGACCATCCGCGGATCGCGGGTCAGGAAACCCATCTTCTTCAGCGTGGGGCGCATGGTCTCATCCAGGGCCACCAGGGCGCGTGCCAGGGCGAGCCTGATCGCGCCGGCCTGCCCGCTGAGACCGCCACCGACGACCACGACCTTGACATTGTATTTGCCAAGGGTGTCGGTCGCTACGAAAGGCTGCTCGCAAAGCTGAACGTGGGTCAGACGAGTAAAGTACTCCGACAGCGGACGGCCGTTGACCAGCCACTCCCCTTTGCCGCTGGTGAGGTACACCCTGGCGACACTGGTCTTGCGCCGACCTACCGTATGTACTTGCCCGGTGTCTTTTTCCAAGTAAACTTCCTCCTGTATCACCCGACTAATGACAATCTGGTTTTAAGCTACAGCCTGGGTGGTTCAAACAAAGGTTTATACATTCAGAGATTCGGGTTGCTGCGCCTCGTGCGGATGATCCGGCCCGGCGTACACCTTGAGTTTCCTGAACTGCTGGCGTCCCAGGCTGTTATGTGGCAGCATCCCCTTTACCGCATACTCGATCACACGCTCGGGTTTTTGCTTGAGCAACTCATCCAGCCTCACCTTTTTCGCCCCGCCGGGGTATCCCGAATGACGGAAATAATATTTTTCCTCCAGCTTGCCCCCGGTTACCCGGACCTTGCCGGCATTTACCACTATCACGAAGTCCCCGACATCGAGGTGCCTGGTAAAAACGGTCTTATGCTTGCCCCTCAGGCGCCGGGCCACTTCCGAGGCCAGCCGTCCGAGAACGCGGTCGGTGGCATCGACCACGTACCATTTTCGCTGGATATCCTTGTTTTTTACCGAATAGGTCTGCATCAACACTCCCGCCGAATCAAAACCGCAATTATATTTAAGATAGATTTAATAAGTTAATAATAAGATAATTTTCTGTCAATATTATTCTGTGCTAAAGGCTCACTTCCTGCGCGGCCGCGAGACCCACTTCTCGAAAGCCGACAGCGACACCACCAGCCTGAAAAGCCCCTCTTCCGGATAACCCCCGGCAACAGCCCGGCGCTTGCCGATCTCGCAGGCAATGTCCACCAGGCCGCCACCCTGGCCGAAATACACTCCGGTGCCGAAGGTGAAAAACTGCTCGTACACCGGCTCACCGTCGATCCGGAACGGATAGCTGGTCCGGGAATAGCCTACCCTCAGCGGGACTTTCCGGTAAAAACGGCGCTGCTCCGCCGTGGAGGGCAGGAGCTCGTATCCCAGGCAGAAGCGCCATTGATCGGCAGGGCTGAGCCGCGGCTCCAGGGTCTGTTTAAGGCCGCCCCAGCCCTCGTATTCCAGGTCGGCGACAACCAAGCTGCGCGGGGTGAGATTGACCGCGGCGCCGATCCTCCAGAGTGCAGGGTAATCCAGCTCGACTGTCTCCGTGGCGAGGTAGCCGCTGCTGAAAGTAACCTGTTTCTTGATGTCGCAGGTCTTGGGCACGCTCAGGGAAAGGCCCAGGCTGAAATGCCGGTACCCGGCAAGCAGGCCGATCGTAGGCCTGAAACAGGAATAACGGTAGCTGTAGAGCTCGCTGCCGGCCAGGTAACTGCTGGTACCGAAGTCCAGGGTCCGGCTCTGCCTGGTCCTGCCGATCATCCAGTCGAGGCCCATGCCGACCGCGAGATGGGGCGCCACACTGCGCGCCACGCCGATACGGCTGACATACAGGCCGCCGTCGGAGGCAAAGCTCCGCTTCAGCTCTCCGTCGAGGTACGGCAGCTCGACCTGATCGTCCACTACCCATTCCATGTCGCGCGCCTGGAAAATACCCCAGGAAACGACGAACTGCTTGACTGTGGGGAAGACTCCACGGAAGGCCAGGAACTCGGTCGAGCGCAGCTTGTCTGTGGAGGACGGCCCCTCGAGGGTCCGGTAGTCCTGGGCGAGCACACCGTTGAAGCCCGAGCGCCGGAAATTGACTGTCCGCGCCGGGTTGGTGAACGAGAAATCCTCGCCGGGTATT
>JAFGTO010000164.1 GCA_016934095.1 Candidatus Glassiibacteriota bacterium | reverse complement strand
TCCCTCAGGCAGGGCACGTCCTCTTTCAGGTAGTTGTCAATGAACGGCACCGCCGTGGTCATCACGGCCCTGCGCGAGTACGGGGTCGCGGCAATCCGGGCGGCAGCCAGCTCCAACTGGTTTATGGTGTTTTCATCCAGCAGCCGCAGGAATTCATCTCTCAGCTCCGGGACATTCACCCTTGCCGCATCCCGGCGGCTCTCAGCCAGCCCGGACAGGGCAGCCTCCAGCGAGGGGTATCTCCTCAGTCTCCCGGAATAAGTATAGGGCCACCTTTGATCCGCGGGAACGCCTCCTTTCCCGACCGCCTCGACCAGCTCTCTCAGCGATAACACCAGGTGGTCCTTGGCCCCCATGATCTCGGCGATGTAGGCTCCTATCTCAGAATGAAGGATCGGCGGGTAGCGGGGCTCTTGCCAGGGGTCTTTGATCTCGATCAGCACCCGGGCATCCCTGCTCGGCGGATCGATAAATTCTCCCCGGGCGTCCTTCTTATCGTACTCCGTCCTGATCCTCGCGCCGTGCTCCCAGACCGCCTTGACCGCCCTGTAATGCGCCTGGGGGATCGAATCGGCCACCACGTGCAGTGTCGGTATGCGGCCTGTTTCCGCCGGCTTGTCTTCCATCTGGACACTCCCGCCGAATAAGTCTGAAAATATAGCAGTACAGCGTGCCGGGCCCTTTACTGGAAATGCGAACAGGAACCGGGGCGCCGCGGCCCGCCCAAAATTAATCCAATAAGGGCCTCAGGGCAACCGGGAGCTCCGCCCGCCCTGCGCCCACACCCTTGACCAGGCGTCGGAGCGGACCCCGGATTTATAATGATTCTACTCTGGGTCATTAGTGCCCGTTTAAGTGCGTCAATAATCCCGGCAAACAGAGCTATACCTGGGGAATGAGCCACAACATTGTTTTTCGGGATTTGAAATTTCCCCCGAACCGTAACGTAATAATTAACCTTTCGCGGCTTGGCGGACACCTCGAAGCCTTGTTTTCGCCAATGTCTTACCTGGTATAGGTTTTTGAAAAAGGGTCCGGGGGAAGGGGAAAAACTTTTGCAAAAGTTTTTCCCCTTCCCCCGCCACAGTTCAATTTAAACAGAAAATTGGCTACTTAGGGTAAATCTTGAATGCCACGTCATCGCCGGTATGGCTGGCATGTCCCCTGGCGGTAAGCAGCTCCGGGACCGTAACAGTCAGCCTGCCCCCGTTGCAGGCGACTGCCTGCCTGTCCAGGTACCGGCCTCTCCAGGTCCGGTAGAGCAAGACTTCGTACTCGCCATCCGGCAGGCCGGAAACGGTGAATTTCTCCCCGGCCACGCCGCTGCGGGGGTTCGCCACCCAGCCGAATATTAGTTTATCGCTCTTCATGGCATAAGCATCGCACCCGCCCGCAGCGATCACGGCAGGGGCGAGCTCCAGGCCGGCAAAATCGATATCGGCCACGAAACCGGAGAAAAAGGCCATCTGGTTGGTGACCACGCCATCGTTTATCCAGCCTGAGTAGGCCCACCAGAAAGGCGTCATGGCCAGCCCGCCGGCCAGGCCCGCCCAGATCGCATTATGGTATATCGCCAGGTACCCCGGCATGCCCGGCTCATAATAGGTATGGTCCCAGCCTGTCTCACCGACAATGGCCGGCTTATCGAAATCACTCCATAGCTTCCTTGCCTCCCCGGCGTAGTTCCGGTAGCTGGTCCGCAACGGGTGCTCTCCCTTGCCGGTTATCTTCCCTGCCTCCGGCATGGGCCACCCCTGGGCCTCGTAGATCTCCCTGGCCGCGATGTCGAAGATCCGGTAGCCGTTCGGCCAGTACCTGGGGAAAGCCCCGCACTGCGTGCCGGTGGTGGGCCTGCCGTGGGGGTCGTGCTCCTTGAAAAAAGAGTGTACCTTGCTGCACCAGTTTTCCGCTGCGGCGGTATCGCCGTGCACCCACCCCTCGGTCCCGTCCATCTCATCGATCACGAACCAGAGGAACAGGCTCCTGCTGTACCCGTACCGGGCGATGATGTAGCGGTACAGTTTCTCCTGGTATGCCCAGGCCGCCGGGTCGTGGAAAAAATCCACGGCATCGCACACCAGCTGATAGGGACTGTTGCGCCACCTGGCGTTGCCGCCGCCCCAGACAGTCTCGGAAAGGTAGGAATGGAACCAGACGTTCCAGCTGATGTGCAGGTCCCTGGCTTCGCACCACTCGAAAAGCTGGTCGAGACGGCCGCAGCGGTTCTGGTCGTAGCGGCCCAAACCCGAACCCAGGGTCTCGAGCGGGGTGGGGAAAAAGCTGATAAAATTGGCCCCGCGCCGCTTCAGCTCATCCAGCCCCTCCTCGGTTATCTGCCCCCGGTTAAACCCCTCGTAGCTGTCGTTGTACCACATGCCGACACCGTAGAAGGAGGTCCCGTCATCATGGACCAGGTACCGCCGGTTGGGGCCGACCCGACTGCGGTAAAACTGCCGGGATCGCTCTCGGCCACACCCGCGGAATCCGCCGCAGTGAGCACGTAGCTCCAGGCGCCGGGCTCATCCGGGGAAAACCGCACCATCCAGAGGCGGTCCCAGCTCGAAGCATTGTAAAAGCCGCAGATCTTCCATT
>JAFGTO010000163.1 GCA_016934095.1 Candidatus Glassiibacteriota bacterium | reverse complement strand
TTCTGAGCCTGCTCCGATTCTTGAAGTTATAAAATCGAGGCGATATTTTTATGAATAATTCGGGCTAGCAGCCCTGAGATCCAGACCTGCCTGTCTCATATACTATGGATACAGCGGCAGGCCACCCAATGTTCCGGATAACACTCGGACAGCTCGGGGATTCCTGCCAGGCATCCGGGGTCGGCCAGGGGACAGCGGCCGTGAAAACCGCAGCCTCCGGCCGTGGCCGGGTAAGTATTGTCCGGCGGAGCCTCCGGCGCCCGATGTTCCGACTTTTTTCCCGGGGCGGCCTCGAGCACTGAGTCCAGCAGGAGCCTGGTATAAGGATGCTCGGGCCCGGCGAACAGCCTCCCGGCGGGTGCCAGCTCCACCACGCGGCCGGCATACATCACCGCCACCCGGTCGGCGAGCGAGCGCACCACCGACAGGTCGTGGGAGATAAAGAGCATGGCCATGCCGAGGCTTTTTTTCAGCTCGGTCAGCAGCCTGATGATCTGTCCCTGGACCGACAAGTCCAGGGCGGAGACCGGCTCATCGGCCACCACGAAGTCCGGCGAGACTGCGACCGCCCGGGCGATGGCCACCCGCTGCCGCTGTCCCCCGCTGAATTGGTGGGGGTAGCGCCCCTCGTCCGACGGCGACAAACCTACCGTCTCGAGCAGCCGGGCAACCCTGCCGGAGAGCTCGCTTCCGCTCAGGCCCAGGTGGAGCCGCAGGGGCTCGGCCAGGGTCCGTCCCACGGTGAACCTCGGGTTCAGCGAGCCGTAAGGGTCCTGGAAAATCATCTGCATACGTCTCCGCAGACTTCTCAGCCCGGCCCGGCCGAGGGTGCTCAGGTCCCGCCCCTGGAAACACACCCTGCCGCCGCTCGGCTCCAGCAGGCCTAGAAGCAGGCGCCCGGTCGTGCTCTTACCACAGCCGCTCTCTCCCACCAGGGCCAGTGTCTCACCGGGATAAACCGCCAGGCTCACCCTTTCGACAGCCCTGAAAGCCTGACCGTACCGCGAGCGAAAAAACCCGCCGGCGGCGAAAGTCTTGCTCAGGTCGCTCGCTTCTACCAGTGGTTCCATTTGATTGCACTCACTCGTTGTCCAGGTTCATCCCTGCGGCAAGCCAGCAGCGCACCAGGGTCCCGGGGCGGGCCTCGAGAGGCTGCAGCCGCTGGGGTCTCTCGCACCCGGGGCGGGCCGCGGCGCAGCGCTCCCGGAAGCGGCAGCCGGCGGGCCAGCGGCCGGGGACCGGCACATTGCCGGGAATCGTGGCCGGCAGGCCGGGCCTGGCATCCAGCCTGGGGATACACTCCAGCAGCGCACGGGTGTAGGGGTGGCGCGGGGCCTCAAATAGTTCTTCCAGGCTGGCGCTCTCCACGATCTGGCCGGCGTACATGATCAGCACGCGGTCGGCCAGGTGGGCCACCAGCGCCAGGTTATGGGTGATCAAAAGCAGTGCCAGGCCTTTTTCCCGCCTCAGCCGGACCAGCAAATCCAGGATCTGCCTTTGTACAGTAACATCCAGGGCAGTGGTCGGCTCATCGGCGATGAGGAGCTCCGGCTCGGTGGAGAGCGCCACGGCGATCATCGCCCGCTGGCACTGGCCGCCGGAGAGCTGATGGGAGTAAAGGCCCAGGAAGCGCTGCGGGTTTTTCAAACCAACATCTTCCAGGATGCCCAGGGCCCGCTGCCTCGCTTCCGCTTTGGATACCTCCAGGTGGGCGAGGATTGTCTCCACTACCTGGCTGCCGATGGTAAACAGGGGGTTCAGCGCCGCTGCGGGGTCCTGGAAGATCATCGAGATGCGGCCGCCGCGCACCGAGCGCAGGCGCTTACGGCCCAGTGCAGTCAGCTCGCAGCCGTCCAGCCTGATAGAGCCCGCGGCGGTGGAGCCGGTCTCCGGCGGGACCGCCAGCAGCAGGGACAGGCCGGTTAGGGTTTTGCCGCAGCCGCTCTCTCCTACCAGGGCCAGGCATTCCCCGCGGCGCAGCTCGAAAGAGACCGAATCCACCGCCGGGACACCCGAGCTCAGGTTGACCGAGAGGTCATCTACCCGGAGAAGCTCCGATGTGGAGCCTGCGCCCGCCAAAGCTGTTCCTCCTCGATGAAAGGACCGCACCCCGCGAAAAATTTTTCAGCCCCGGGCCTGCGCCCGAGGGGAGGCTCCGGTCTTGCTCCTGCTGCCGGCCTGCTGTCCGCCGTGCAGCCATCGAAATAATAATCCCTTTTAGCGGCTTTGTGAAGACAGACGTGAGACCAGCGCCGAACCCACTACTAGCTGGAACACGTGGAAAAGCACCGCCGGCAGGGCGGCTTCCGGCTGGCCGAGCACCGAGACCGCCAGGTAGGTGGGAAACTGCAGGGTTTTCTGCGAGGCGCAGAAAATGACCGCAATCCGCGCCGGCCGGCTGTAGCCGGAGACCCGGCCCAGCAATGCCGCGGCACCCAGCAGAACCAGGTGGAACCCGGCCACCGCCGCCAGCACAGGCAGGCTGCCCGGGCTGCCCAGCAGGCGCCTCCCCTTGGCCACCGCCACCATGATGACTGCCAGAATTATCAGCGCACAACTGCGGGTCAGCACCGGCCCGGCCGGCGAGATGCGGTCCTCTCCGAGAAGCCCCCGCAGCAGCATCCCGGCCGCGAGCGGCAAGACCAGCACCGTGGCCAGGTGCCTGATCATCAGCCCGACCGGCACCTGCACTGTCCGGCCCAGGGACCAGGACAGCAGCAGCGGCATGACCAGCGCGCATAAGAAGCTGCTGAGCACGGAGAGCCACAGTGCCAGCGCGTCATCCCCGCCGGCCAGTCTGGTGAAGACGATACAGGTGCTCAGGGTAGTGCAGGTCGTCCCGACAAGCATCATGCCGCAGTAAACAGCCGGCTGCTGGAAAAAAAACAGCCTGCCGAGAGCGAATCCGATCAGCGGCGCCACCAGATAGCCCAGAAAAAGCACTGCCCCGGCCTCGTGCCAGCGCCCCATCTTCCGGCTCAGCGCCGGATAACCGATCCCCATCCCCATCAGGGACATCAGCACCATGACCAACAGTTTCAGATGGTCACCGATCTTTTCTCCCGCCCAGGGAAAGCTGTAGCCCCAGAAACAGCAGAGAGCCACGCCGATGAGAAACCAGTGTTTTTTCAGCCGGGAGAAAATCACCGGAGAAGTACCTCCCGGCCGCCGTAAGCGGCGGCACTTGAAACAGAATGCCGATACTCTTATCTTTAATCTAGAGGGGCGTTGAATAATACCTCAACGCCCCGTGGTGAATTGAACAGCGAGCGCATTCCCCGCAGCAAGCCGCGGGGTAAGCGAGCGAATAAAAATAATCAAAAAATATTGACAATCGAAGAAACTCCGCAACTTGCTGCGGAGGGTCTTCAAATTTAGTGCTTCATGGGCTGTCAAGGGCAAGGCAAGCAGTTCCGTGCTCATTCTGTGGTTAATATTTTTATTTCAAGCATTTAGCTTAGAGAAAAAATTGGGCTGAATGCTGCCCGGGACTGCCCTTGACAGCCATATTCCCTGGAATTTGTATTTTAATACACTTGCAGAGGGCACCTGCCAGGCTCAACCTTTTGCACAAGGATCAAATTAACACTAACCGCACCGGGTTAGCAAACGAAAGGAAGGTCAGGTATGGGTAAGGGAGACAAACGCACCAGACGCGGCAAGATATTTCGCGGGAGTCATGGAAAAACCCGTCCCAAAAAAGACAACCAGAAAAAAGAGGAGAAGAAATAACCAGGGCTTCAATACAAAACGGCGTGGATAGCTCCGTATAAGGCTATCCACGCCGTTCTTTCAATCAGCAGCAATATCGAGCTGTTTCTATACCGCTTCCTTCAAAGCTTTCCCGGCGGTGAACTTCACCACGTTGCGTGCCGGAATCCTTATCGTGGCGCCGCTCTGGGGATTACGTCCCTCGCGTGCCGCGCGCTTTACCACCCCGAACGTCCCGAAACCGACGTGGGTATACTTTTTCCCCTTTTTCAAGGCCTTGGTAACGTTTTTGAAAACACTGTCAACGGCTTCCGCGGCCGCTTTTTTGGAAATGCCGACATCAGAGGCGACAGCATCGATAAGTTCCGCTTTCGTCATGGAGATATCCTCCAAAAAGAGTTAATGGTGTTGAGGTGTTGGCGGGGGACATTAAAAAAATAACGGGTACCCTAGAAAAGACAAGAAAAAAATTATTCAGACCCCTGTATTATTTGACTTCCACCCTCTACAAGGACATTTTAAAGCGTATATCAGCCGTTTGTCAACCCTGCTATTAAAGAATTCTCCAGTCTGGAGAGTATTAAAACCATTCCGGCCGACCGTAAAAGCCTCCCTCCTGTTAAAAATGCCACCGGAATAACGACCCGAAGGCGCTAGACAGCAGAGCCGCCAAAGATACGTGTTTTATTATAAAGCAGTTTTCTATTGCCGTCAAGTCCACAATATACGGGGCTTTGCTATTTTTGGAGCAGCCTGCATAAATGTATCTTATTAGTTAACAAGATGTTAGCGTTTCCGCCGCGGAATTTCGACTAAAACGGAGAAAAATATATCGCCTTAACTAAAAAAAATTCAGGGGGATTTTTTGAAAAATAAAAACAAAATCCCCCTGAAAAAAGACTGTAAGTAAGCCCTGGGAGGAATATCACGGATGACACACCTGCCGCAGGAGAGGGCCTTACCTCAGCGACATGTCTCTTCCCACGTTGGCGCTCAGGTCGGAAAGAGCTCGGTGGAAATCATAGACCGAATTAATCAGGTCCACTTCTTTCTGGGCGTAATCGACCTGGGCGGTGCGTAATTCGAGCAGGCTGGCAGCCCCGAGCCGGTACCTTTCCTGCTCGAGCTCCAGCGAGCTCTGGGCCAGTCTCTTGCTTTCGGCCAGGGCCAGGTGGCTCTGGTAGAGGCGCAGCAGCTCGAGGTAGCTCTGACGGACGTTGCGCTCGATGTCCAGCCTGGCGGTAGCCAGGTCGTAACGCAGGTTGTGCAGGCCGGCTTCCAGGTTGCGGTTCTGGCGGAAGCGGCTGAAAGCATCCAGTACGTTCCAGTTGATGCTGAACGACAAGCCCCGGCCTTTCTGGTCATCTGGGCTGATGGTCAGGAAATCTTCGCTGCGCTGGTAGCTCGCACTGGTGGACAGGCTGGGCAGGTAGGCCAGGCGTCCCATCCAGAGGTCGCCCTGCTGCTGTTTGATACTCAGCTCCAGGTTTTGAATGTTCGGATGGTTGTCCAGGGCCTCTTTCACCAGCCCGCCAACCTCGAACCGGGGCTCTTCCACGCCGAACTCGTCTATCAGGGACAACTCTTCCGTGAGATCGGCACCCATAATCCGGCTGAGGTCCATTCTGGCGGTGAGCAGCTGGTTTTCATACTGTACGATTATCAGCTCCTGGTTCTGCAGCTCGATCTGGGCCTGCAGGACATCCAGCTTGGTGACCGAGCCCACCGAGAAACGTGCCTCAGCCAGCCGGAGCTGCTCCTTGCGCTGATCCGCGTGCTCCCTGGCCGCCACCAGCAGCTTGCCCTGGCGCAGGACGTTGAAATACGCCTGGCGGACCTGGTTAACCAGGGTGAGCTCCGAGCTGCGCAACTGGCTGCGGCGCTGGTCCCGCAGGTAGTAGGCGTTCTTCATGCTGAAATACTTGGCGGCCCTGTCAAACAGGGTATAGCGTATATTGAGTCCGGTATAGGTCGACTTGCTGATACCGCCGCCGGCCCGGATGACGCCGGAAGGGTCGACGTACGAATAGGTACGGTTGTTCTGGCTGATATTGTAGTAGGCGCTCATGGTCGGCATATACTCGCCCCAGGCGGCCATTATCTCCCCGGTGGTCGCCCTGAGGCTCTCATGCGTCTTCTGGTGGGCCGGATTTTTTTCCAGGGCCAGGTCGATGCAGTCGTCCAGGCGCAGCTGCCTCTGCCCCTGGGCTTGCCCTCCTTGCACCTCTTCGCCGCTCTTACCCACCGGGAACAGGGCGGCGAGGTTATAGTCGTGGTAGAACGGCACCGGGGACGACAAGAGGGTCGAAGCCCTCCCGGTCTCTTCGGCCCGCAATTCTCCGGCGCCGGTGAATAAAGCCAGGGCGAGGCCGAAGGGTATGAAAAAGCCCGCACCCCTGAATAATGCTGTATCGCGCATTTAAACCTACCTCCTGTAAAATTTCCCGAGCCTTGAAGCCCGGGGAGATTATGAGAAAATAATTACCTTAGCGAACAGTTTACGGCAGCGGGCCTTGTTCGCCCCTGCATTCCGGGAGTGGTTTCCCGGTATCGAAAAAACGGTACAATTTTCAAAGGGGTACTACTCCCTGAGAACCGGGAGGTTCCTTTGAGGTTAGACTATGGAAACGGCCGGATAGTTTCATCTTTCATCGCCGGCAGGGCCGTGCCGCCTCCCCCCGCCGACAAGCCCCGCCCCGGCGGCCAGCAGCACCGCGCCCAGCGCGAACAGGCCGGGAGGTACATCCGCGGCCGCGGTAGTCCAGCCTTCCCGGGACGGCCAGTCGCTGTTGGCGAGCAGCAGAGAGGCCGTATTGTTCACCAGGTGGAAAACAAAGGCAGGCCAGACCGATCCAGCTTTCACCGCGCACCAGGTAAGCAGCATGCCGATAGCACTCAGCAGCGGCCAGCGCCACAGGTCAAAATGGAAGAGACCGAAAACAAGGCCGATAACGACTATGGTGGTTGAAGTTTTCCAGCGGGGGAGGCAGGCCCTGAGCAGGACTCCCCGGAACAGGGCTTCCTCGCAGAGCGCCGGCACCAAGGCCAGGCAGACCAGGGCCCAGGCCAGGGACTCACCCTGCTCCAGGCTGACAAAATCGGCCAGGGCCTCCAGGTAACGCTCGGGGGGCTGGACCAGACGGGCCTGCCAGGCCTCGAACTGCGGCGCCACCACCACCGTGGCCAGGCCCATCAGGGCCGCGCCGGCCAGGGAAACCACCCCGGCGGGCCTCAAGCCCAAAGCAGCTGCCGGGTCGAGCCTTTTAAGCTTCAGGAAAACGGCCACCGGCAGGCCGACCCCCACCAGCTCGATCATCAGGACGGCGACAAACCTGGAGTTGATCCCTCCCGGCAGGGTCCAGCCGGGCGTCTTGATCAGCAGAAACGAGATCAGCAGAAAAAACACGACCACCACACCCAGCAACATGGCCGCATCGGCCAAAGAGGGCTTCCCGCTTTCAGGCCTCTGACAGGGATCTTCCCCGGAATTTCCGTTCCACCAACTGCCCATGGCGCTTTTTCCTCGGGACCGCCCTGTGTTTCCAGTCAAAAGTGGAAAGCGGCCTGACAGGCCGGAAGGCGGCAGCCGCCGGTAACCCGGCCCGGCCTACCGGCCTCGCTCCATCAGCTCCAGGAACGGCCTTATCCTTTCCTCTTCGATAAAGAAGTCGCCCAGTTTCAAGGCCCCGGTGTCGAAATGCCAGTCCGAGCCGCCGGTGAGCACGAGTCCCCTGGCCTGTGCTCCGTCAGCGATCAGGCGGCTTTCGGACTCGCCAAGGCGCGGCCTGAAAACCTCCACGCCCTGCAGTCCGGCCCGGCAGAGGCCCGGGGCCAGGGTCTCGAACTCCTCGGCAGAGGGGTGGGCCAGCACGCTGATCCCTCCGCAGTCCGTGATCAGCCCGACCACTTCCCCGGGATCGGCCAGCTTGTAGGGGACATAGGCCGGGGTACCGGGCCTCAGGTACCGTACGAAGGCTTCCTCCAGCGTGCCGACATACTTGTATTTGATCATCAGTTGTGCGATCAGCGGGCGGGAGATAATGCGCCGTCCGGGCAGGCTGTCCAGCTCCCCGGGGGGAATGACGATGTCCTGCCGGCGAAGCAGCTCCAGGATCTGATGGGCTCGCTCGACCCTGCGCTTCCTTACCAGGTCGAGATATTCCAGCAGGCCGTGGTGGAGGTGGTCCAGGGCGTAGCCCAGCAGGTGAACGTCCCGGTCCACGGTGCTGGCGCTGAATTCGACCCCGGGAATGTAGACCACCCCGGTCTTGTCAGCCTGCTCCAGGCTGGGCTGGATGTGGTCCACGGTATCGTGGTCTGTGATCGAGATAATGCCCAGGCCTTTTCCCACAGCCCTGGAGAAAATCTCCTCCGGCGAGAAACTGCCGTCCGAGTAATTGGAATGGATATGTAGATCCGCACGCATGGCAACCGGCCTGTATAAAAGAGTGAAGGGGCGGTTCCGGAGCCGCCTCCGTAGCGCCCGAGCTGCGATCCTCTAATTATTGTTATATCTGTCAGGAGCCTTGATTATCGGCTTCCCGGAGAATATTCCGGTGGATTTCCAGCAGGTAGCGCTCTTCCGCCGGGTTTGCAGCCACATCGGCCATCACCCGGAAAACCGGCTCGGTCCGCGAGCCTCGCATCCAGAGGAAACCGGCCTCCCGCCCGCTTCGATCGAGCAGCAGCACCTTGAATCCACCCCTGCCCCCGGCGCTTCTGCCTCCAGGGCCCGGTATCTCCCTGAGACCCTCGTAATTGACAAACCGGTAGTCCGCCACACCCAGGCGCCGGCCCAGCACCGGACCCAGCTCGCTCCAGCGCCGCCGGAAGAACTCCTCGTACCTGGTCTTGAGGGCACCGTGGTCCGCAGTCCCGATCTGGACCAGCGAGCGTTTTTCGTAGCCGCCGGTGGAGCTGTAGCGGGGCAGCGCCCCGGCCAGCTCTTCCAGCCCGGCCCCGGGGCCCGGGAGCTTTTCCGCTGCCACTTGGGCCAGCCGCTCGCGGAAAATATCGAGCACTCCCTCCAGCCGGAGGAGCCTGATAAAGCCCAGCACCGTGTTCAGCGGGTCCCTGACCCTTCCCGGGTGGGTGATATTGCCGCCGTTCGAGCCCTCCCCGACAATCGGCACCAGGCAGCCTTCCCCGCGTTTGCGGCAGGCCAGTCCGATCACGTTGGCCTCGCCCACCTCGGCCCGGAAGACCCGTGCCCCGAAACACCCGGCCAGCCGCTCCACCCGTCCCGAAGTGGGCCCGTTGACCACCACTGCCAGCGGCGGGTCAGGAAGCCCGTCCGGGCCGTACTTCACCAGTCCGCGGGCCACGGTGAAGCTGAGTTCCGCAGCCACCGCTAGGGCGAAAACCTCCTGTGCTTCGAGCGGCCGGGCAGTACCGTCCCTGGTGACTATCACCACGTTACCCCGGTCCCCGTCGTTATCAGGCACGTAGCCCAGCTCGAAAGAGCTGTCCCGGCCCGCCTGGCGCTCCAGGGCCCGGCAGGCGGGCAGCAGGGCTTCCCCTTCTGGCAGGATGGCGTGCTCCACCCGTCCCGGCTCCCCCCCCAGCACGCAGACCCGCACACCCAGGTCCAGCAGATATCTCTCGTCGATCGAACACGTACGCGCCGACCCGTTGAGCTCGGCCACCACCCCTAAAGGGCGGCCTGAGATTCCCTCTTTCAGCCTGCTCATTACCCGGGCCGGGTCCCCTGGCTCTGCCCCTCCTGCCACCACCCGGTCCACCGCCTCCCGGTAGGCTGCCAGGCTTGCCTGCTTGTCCTGCGGGGTGCTGGCCAGCACCCCGGAGAGTGCCTCCCGGCCCACTGCAGCCATTTCCCGGGCCAGCCGGCCCAGGCTCTGCGGGCTGCCGAAAGTCTCCAGGCAGAGCTTTTTCACCTGCTCGGCCTGGTCTGCGGAAATGACTCCGCCGTCCCCGGCGGAAAATTTCAACCCGTTGTGGCCGAGCGGGTTATGGCTGGCGGTGATATAGACCAGTCCGTCCACTTCGGCCCGACTGGCCGCATAGGCCAAAGCCTCGGGCGTGGGCGCCACTGACAGGTAACGCACCCGGATGTTTCCGGCAAGCAGCGCACGCAGTACGCAGGCGGCGATTGCCGGGCCGGTGGGCCGGGTGTCAGTGGCCACGGCGACAGCAGGCCGCCGGGTTGATCTCTCAGCGAGCCAGCGTGCAAACGCCGCCGCGGCCACGCCGGCAAAAAGCGCCGAGACCGCGTTTATCTTATCTGTCCTGCTCTCCTCGCCGCCGTCCGCAGCGAAAACCCTCCGCCACCCGGAAAAAGAGATTATGGTCGAGTCCAGGAATTCCCGGCGCCGGGCTTCTCCAGGTATTTTTTCCAGGTCATCGCCGCGGATAAAAGAAAAATCCAGCGGCAGGCCGCTTTGTCCTCCTGCCATCAGGTGCTCCAGTCAACAGGTCATACGGTCTAGTCCGAATTATTCATACTCATTTTCGACAGTTTGAAAATGCAAGTAATTATATTATATTGAGTTACAAGGCGCAATGACCCCTTGTGGC
>JAFGTO010000162.1 GCA_016934095.1 Candidatus Glassiibacteriota bacterium | reverse complement strand
GGCGCTGCTGGCCTCCGGGCCGCTGGCAGCCAAGGTGATCGGGGATTTCAACAACGACGGGAAGCTGAACATCGCGGATGCAATCATGTTCATCCGCCACCTGATGGGCCACGAAGTCATCCCCGAGGTAGGCCGCGAGCTCACCGAGCCGGGAGGGGTCTTCCTGCTCTACCGTGATATCCTGGGCAATGTCGAGTACGAGGCGGACAACGAGTACCCCCCTCCGGATGAGCTGGATGATTACTACGACGGCGAGATCACGGTCACCCTGCGTTTCGGCGAGGCCCTGGACATCTTCCAGAAGGATGAAGTTTACGGGTACATGATCACCCTGGACACCAACCCGGTGAACTACCATTTCAAGTTCGTGCCGGACGGCCTGTACTGGGTGGAGGCGGAGTTTGTCATCCTGGACAGTTGTTTCTACGATTACAGCGCGGTTTTCCAGCATGATGATTCCCTGGACACCGTGGCAGACCTACAGCCGGTGTTCCTGGGCACCAACATGGACTGCTTCGACCTGATCCTCACCGGGGTGTCCGGATCGGACTGCGTGCAGGTGGATGAGAGGACCTGGGTAACCCGGAGAGTTTACGAGCGGTTCTACCGGGACCTGGGCTCCCGGGGGGAGGCTGCGGGCCTGCCGGAGCGGCCTGCGGCCAGGAAGCGCAAGGCCGGCAGATAGCGCCGGTTAACACGCAACCTGCATTGCCGGGAGCTCACATCGGCGCGGCAAGGCGCATCAACATGCCGCAGAGCCAGGCGCAGTAAGTCCCCAGGGCGTAACCCACCACTGCCACCAGCACGCCCACAGGCGCCAGTGCCGGGTGGAAAGCGCTGGCCACCACCGGCGCCGAGGCCGCACCGCCGATATTCGCCTGGCTGCCCACTGCCAGGAAAAAGACCGGCGCCCTGATAATCCAGGCTACCACTATCAGCAGGACCGCATGCACCGAGATCCAGATCAGGCCCACCAGGTAGAGGCCGGGGGCTTTGAGCACGGAGAGGATATTCATTTTCATGCCGATGGAAGCCACCAGCAGGTAGAGGAAAACAGTGCCGATGCGGGAGGCCCCGGCGCCCTCCAGGCGGCGTGCCCTTGTGAAAGACAGTATCAGCCCGCCGGTGGTGGCGATGACCACGATCCAGAAGAACCTGCTGGTCAGGCTGAACCTGCCGAGCTGCGGCGCTGCGGCCTCGATGGCCGGGGCCAGGTAATCCGCCCCTAAGTGGGCGAGAGCGGTCACTCCGAAACCGGCGGCCAGGATTTTCATGGTGTCGGCGGTCGCGGGTATCCTGAGCACCTCGGCCCGGTAGGCTTCCATCTTGCGGCGCAGGCGGTCGATGTCCGAGGAGTCTGCGCCGTAAAGGCTGTCGACCCACTTGCTGTTGCTCGCCAGCACCAGCAGGACCGCCATCCAGAGGTTGGCCACCAGCACATCCACGGCCACCAGGGTGCCGAATATCTCATCCCCCACCCCGAACACTTCTTTCATGGCGGTCTGGTTCGCCGCCCCGCCGATCCAGCTTCCGGCCAGGGTGGTCAGCCCGCGCCATACCGCATCGGGTCCCTGCCCTCCCACTGTCTCCGGGCTGAACCGGGAGACAATGATAATGGCCAGCGGCCCTCCCGCCAATACCCCTACCGTGCCGGTGAAAAACATGGTCAGCAGCTTGGGCCCCAACCGGAGCACCTCTCTGAGGTCTATGCTCAGGGTGAGCAGCACCAGGCAGGCGGGCAGCAGGTAGCGCGAGCAGACAAAATAGAGCCGGGATTTCTCCGCCGAGACTATTCCCAGGCTGGCCAGCACGGCCGGGATGAAATAGCACAGCAGGATCGAGGGTACATAGCGGTAGAACTTGCGGAATGACGGCCGCTGACTGCTGGAGGTGGCGAACACCAGGGCCAGTACCAGGACCAACAGGCCGAGGACCACCGCATCGTTGGCGACCAGAGGGGTTGAGTAGGGCAAAAAAAGCCTTTCCTTGGGTTTTATCGGGCAGAGTGTCCCGCAGGGACACTCACCGCTGCTATCTTGAAAAATCGCTTTAAAATCGTCGTGCCGGACCGGACCATATATCAAGCCCCGGAGTGCGGCCCTTCGGTCAGCCGGCGATCCTGTCGGCCAGGTAGCGGGCGAAAGCCAGGCTCGAGGTCAGCCCGGGCGACACTGCGTTCAGCACGTGGGTGGAGTCCTGCCTGAACTCGACCAGCATGTCATCCACCAGCCTGCCCCGGGTGTCCACCATCTGGGCGCGGATGCCCGAGCGGTAAGGAGCCAGGTCCTCTGCTGCGGCCCCGGGCCAGAGGGTCCTGACCTCCTGCAGGAAAGCTTTCCGTGAGAAAGAGATCCTGGCGTTGTGCACGGCCAGCCTGAGGAATTCCGGGCTGAGGGCCAGCAGCCAGAAATTGAGCGAGCCTGTCATGCGCAGGGTCTCCGGCAGATCGACCTGCTTGTCATAGGATTCACGCCCGAAAGAGAGCATGGCAGTTGGCCCGGCCAGCACCTCGCCGTCCACGGTCCTGGTCAGGTGCACGCCCAGGAAGGGGTACCTCAGGTCCGGGACCTGGTAGACCATCGAGTTGAGCCTGATCTTTTTCAGGGCCATGTACTCGCCCCTGAAAGGGATGATGCGATAGCGGCCGCCGGCGCCCATCATGCGGGCGATCGTGTCCGCGTGCAGCCCGGCGCAGTTGATAACGTGGCCGGCCTCGAATTCCTCCCTGTCCGTGATCACCCTCAGGCCGGAGATCTGTCTCACCCCGGCGCCCAGGCGGAACACCGCACCCAGGTCCCGGGCCTTGGCGGCCACCGCCTCGAGAAACCCGTTGCTGTCCACCACCGCACCGTTGGGCGAGAGCAGGGCCCGGGTGCCGGCGACCTCAGGCTCGCGGCTGTTGAGCTCATCCCGGTCGATGATCCTGAGTCCCTGCACCCCGGCCTGCACACCCAGGTCGAGGAGCAGGCCCAGGGCCTTTTCCTCGCGCTCGTTCCTGGCCACCACCAGGGTGCCGCACTCCTGCATCCTGACCCCGTGTTCCAGGCAGAACCGGCGGGCCAGCCGGTTGCCCTCGACACACATCCTGGCTTTCAGCGAGCCGGGCTTCTGGTTGATCCCCGAGTGCAGCACCCCGCTGTTGCGGCCGCTGGCGTGCTCGCCCAGCCGGGCCTCTTTCTCCAGCACTATTACCTCGCCCAGGCCCCTGGAGGCGAACTCCAGGGCCACTGCGCTGCCGATGATGCCTGCTCCGATGATCACGAACTTCAAGGTTGCTTCTCCGCTTGGTCCGGTTTGATTTCTTTCGGGGGAGGGCGGAAACCTTTTAGTTGTAGGGACGGCCCCCCTGTGGCCGCCCTGCTCACATCGCAAGATCCCAAACAGCGGGCAGGCACGGGGGCCTGCCCCTACAAGCATTGGTTCATTTTATAAATAATCCCGGTTAAAAAAGGTTTTCTCCTTTCCCCTGCAATTTATTTTAAAGAAAAAAACTTTTGACAATCGCTCTAACTGTCTCTCTGGGCGCTCCGATTTTTCGCTGGATCCGCCTACAGCTACCTGTCTCCGAACAGGTCTCCCAGGCCGCCCAGGACCGAGCCTTCCCCGGTCTGTTTCCCGCCGGCCCTGGGAGCGTTGGCCAGCACCCGGTCGGCCAGGCGGGAGAACGGCAGGCTCTGCAGCCAGACATGTCCGTGCCCGCTGAGCGTGGCCAGGAACAGCCCCTCGCCGGCGAAGAACATCGACTTGAGGCCACCGGCGAGCTGGATGTCGTAGCTGATACCCTTGGTGAAACCCACGATGCAGCCGGTATCGATCCGCATGGTCTCGCCGTGCAGCTCTTTCTCGATCACCGTGCCGCCGGCGTGCAGGAAAGCCATGCCATCGCCGATCAGCCGTTGCAGGATGAAGCCCTCGCCGCCGAAAAACCCGGCGCCCAGCCTGCGGTTGAAAGCTATGCTCACCTCGGTGCCCAGGGCCGCGCAGAGGAAAGCATCCTTCTGGCAGATCACCTCGTTCATGTATTGCCTGAGGTCCAGGGCGATAATCCTCCCCGGGTAAGGCGCGGCAAAGGCCACCCTTCTCTTGCCTGCGCCCACATTGGTGAAATGGGTCAGGAAAATCGACTCGCCGGTGATCTTGCGCTTGGCCGCATCGAGCAGCTTGCCCATCAGTCCCTGGTCCGGCTTGGAGCCGTCGCCCATCCGGGCCTCGAAGCTGATCTCATCCTCCATGTAGTTCATCGCCCCTGCCTCGGCGATCACTTTTTCGCCGGGGTCGAGCTCCACCTCCACGATCTGCATGTCATCCCCGAGTATCTCGTAATCGACTTCATGGCACTGCATGAGCTGCCTCCGCGTGAGAGGGTTTAACTGCGGGCGGCCTCCCGGGCAGAGAATTACGCATCCCGGGCTTACCTGCCCCACTTTTGATAGAAATCCCTGAGAACCCCGAAAGCTTTCTTGCGCTTGCGGTCGATGGTTACCAGCCCCTTGAGGTTCTTGCCCTCCTGGCCCGGGGCTTCCATGCGCGACGGGTCGTAGAAATCGTTGTAGAGGAACTGGAAAATCCCGCTCACCTCGCCGATCGAGGCGATCATCCCGAGCTGACGCCCGAGCAGGTAGGCCTGGTAGTCCTCCGAGAAAAGCCTCCAGGGGTCGTTTTTGTACATCCCGTAAGCCGCGCCGGCTCCGACCTCGCTGATGATTACCGGCATGTCCGGGCAGTCGGCGATCTCCCGGCGGAGGTCCTGCTCGTATTTGTCCAGGTCCATCTGCGAGGTGTCGGCACGCCACATCACCGGGTCGCGGTTGAGGAAGGTATACCAGCCGGGGTAGATATTCTCGCTGAGCAGGTCCACGATGCCGTACATCACGTCCCTGAAAGATCCCTGGGTCAGGGCGCAGGTGGTAAGGGCGCCTGGCAGGTAGCTGTGGAGCTCATCCCGCAGGGCGGTGAAGAAAGCCGCCCGGTCGGTGCGTTCCATGCGGTTTTCATTGCCCAGGTTCCAGACAGCCATGCAGGCACGGCTGCGGTCGGCCAGGGCCATCTCGCCGATCATCTCTTTAGCCAGCCTCAGGTCGCAGGGGTCGTAGCCGCTCACCCAGTATACCGGGATGTCGTGCCAGACCAGGATGCCCAGGCTGTCGCAGGCATCCAGCATTCGCGGCTCCAAAGGGAAGTGGTTCCTCAGCGCGTTGATCCCCAGCTCGCGGAAGTTAGCCAGGTCCCCGGCGAAAGCTTCCGGGTCCAGGGTGCGGCCGGTCTTGTCGAAATCGTAGAGGTAGCAGATGCCGCGGAGCTTGATCGGCTTGCCGCTGAGCAGGAAGTCGCGCCCCCTGGCCGAGAGTGTGCGGATCCCGAAAGTGGCTGTCTGCTGGTCGGCCGGCTTTTCATCCAGGCTCAGCCTGGCCCTGAGGCGATAGAGGTAGGGGTTCTCCGGGCTCCATTGCTGCACGAAGTGCTCGTTCACCCTGAGCTCCAGGTAAAGGCTCTCTTTCCCGCCGGTCCAGATAAACCCCCTCGAACCCACGGAGACAGAGTTGCCTTGTTTGTCGAGTACCTCGAGGCGCAGGTCCGCCCAGGCCGGGGAGCCGGCCATGGGCCCCTCGACCGTGGCATTCACCCCCAGGATGGCCGCAGGTCCCGGGATCTTGGTGCGCACGGCCAGGTCCGCCAGGTGCACCTGGGGCATCACCTCGAGCCGCACGGGCCGGTAGATGCCCCCGTAGTTGAGCCAGCCGACATCCCCGGGCAGGCGCAGCAGGTGGCGGCGGCTGTCCACCCGCACGGCCACGGTGTTTTCGCCACGGAGCAGCGCACCCTGGACCGGCATGGCGAAAGTGGTGTAACCGCCCTCGTGGTCTCCCAGCACCTTGCCGTTGAGGTAGACCCGGCAGCGGTAGTTGACCCCCTCGAAGACCAGCCGGGCGCACACATCGCCCGGGTCATCGCCGAAGCGGAACTTGCGCGCATACCAGCTCACCCCCTCGAAATACCTGAGGTCCTCGAACACCCGCTGGTAGCAGGAGGGCACTTCTATCCTGCGCCAGGACTCGCGGAGCGCCTCAGGCGACTCGAAGCGGTGGCGGCCGCCCTCGCCACGGTCGCCCAGGCGGGGCAGGAAGTCCCAGGTCCCATCCAGCGGGATGCTGTAGCGCTCGACAGCGTAAAGGCGGGGTGCGATAGCGAAAACCAGGCAGGTCAGGGCGAGCAGCAGCAAGACAGGCTTGAAAGGTAATGTTCTCCCGGCAGATGAAACGTGGTCGGACCTCTGTGCCATAACCTCTCCTTAAAGTTCTGCGGTGTATCTAAAGGGGCGTTGAAAAAACACCTCAACGCCCCGTGATTAAATTTAT
>JAFGTO010000161.1 GCA_016934095.1 Candidatus Glassiibacteriota bacterium | reverse complement strand
CCGAGGTTCATGCGGGCATCGAGGCAGCCGGGGTCCTCCTCCAGGGCCGATTTGAGCGCGGTCTCCGCCTCGGACAGCTCCCCGGCCTGGATCAGCGCCCTCCCCAGGTTGTTCAGCAACTGCGGACGGTCGGCAGTTGTCCGCTGCAAAGCCTCGCGGTAGAGAGCGGCCGCCCGGCCGGGCCTGCCAGCCTGCTGGCTGGCGACTCCCAGCAGCACAAAGTTCTCCGCGTTGTCCGGTTCCATCTCCCCGGCCCTCTGCAGCGAAGACAGGGCCTCCACTGGCCGGCCGGCCATGATCTGCAGGTTGCCCAGCATGCGCCAGCATTCGGCGCTGAACGCCGCCTGCCCGGTCCCCAGGCTCATCAGCTCCACTGCGAGCTGCACCTTGCCCAGCGGCACGAGCCTCCTGCCGATGGCGAGCCAGGCCCCGGTGTCCAGCCATTTCGGGTATTCCCGGACCGCCTTTTCCAGGTCGGCCAGCGCCCGCTCAGTTTCTCCCAGGGAAAAGAGCAATTGCGCCCTGTTGAAATAGGCGGTCCGGTTGCCCTTGAGCCCGAGTGCCAGCGCCTGGTCGAAGGCTGCCAGGGCCAGGGAGTCCTGGCCCAGCTCCGCATAGCTGATCCCCAGGTTGACCCAGATCTCGCTCCGGCCGGGGTCGAGCCGGCGGGCGCGCTCGAGCATGGCCAGTGCCGGGCCCTTTTGCCCGGCTGCGCGCAGGCAGACCCCTAGGTTGCTGTACGCCTTCGCGTAGCCCGGGTTTATTTCGATAGCCCGCCTGTAGTGTTCGATCGCCTGGTCGGGCCTGCCAGAGTCCCGGTAGGCATCGGCCAGGTTGAAATGGCCCAGGTCGTGTCCCGGGTAGATCTTGACCAGCCTGCTCCAGAGATTCATGGCGCTGCGCCAGTCGGCCTGCCTTTGCAGCGAGACCGTGCCCCAGCCCGCAGCGGCCGCCGCAGCCAGCACCAGTACTGCGGTCCTGAACGCCCGGCCTGCCCTGCCGCCGGGCGGCGCACCGTAAACCAGCCTGGCCAGGATCATCGACAGTATTAAAGCGAAGCCCAGGCTAGGCAGGTAGAGGTAGCGGTCGGCCATCAGAGTGCTTGTGCGGACCAGGCCGGAGGTAGGCAAAGCCGCTGCAGCAAACCAGGCCAGCGCCAGCAGTGCCGGGCGCCCCGAGCCGGAGGCGCGCCAGGCGCCGTAAGCCACTAAGACGAGCAGCAGCGCTGCGCCGAGGCCCGAGGCCAGTGGCGGCTGCAGCGGCACGTCAGCCGGATAACGGCAGCAGAGGTTGACCGGCAGCAGCAGCTTGGCCAGGTACCCGCCCCAGAGAAGCGGCAGGTTGAAAATCCGCGAGACGACTGGCGGCTCAGGGCCGGCCAGCCAGCGCACCGTAGAGAAAAACCACAGGTGTGCGCCCAGGACCAGCACGGGCAGCAAAAAAGGCAGCATGCGCAGTCCGAGGCCGAGCCACCATTTGAAACTCCGGCGCTGCTCTCTCCGGGCGAGCAGCCCCTCGTGGAACACCAGGATCAGGGGCAGGGAGATCGCCCCGGGCTGCGTGGCCAGCGCGGCCCAGTGCAGGGCGGCGCTGCCCCAGTAGGCGGAAGCCTTACCGGACCGGCAGTAGCGGCTGTAGAGGATGAACGACCCCATGAAAAAGGCGGCCATCAGGGTCTGCTTGCCGCCCTGCAGCCAGGAGACAACCTCGACGTGCACCGGGTGAAAGGCAAAGGCGGCTGCGGCCACCAGGGACACCTCCTGCGCGCGCTCGGCCAGCAGGCCGGTCCCGTACGCCCGCAAAAGCTCCCGGACCAGCAGGTAAACCAGCCAGACGTTCGCCAGGTAAAGCAGGATATTCAGGATCAGATAACCCTTGGGCGAGGTGCCGCTCACGGCGTAGACCAGGGCGTAACACAAGGTGCGCAGCGGCTGAAAAGTGCCGCTCTGCAGAGGGGAGACCAGAAAAATTCCGGAGAGGTTTTCTGCAGACAGGGAACCGATCAGCGGGTTGTTCAGGATCAAGTCGTCATCCCAGCCCACGTATCCGTTTTCCAGGCTGCGCAGATAAAGGGCCAGGACCGCCAGCAGCAGCACCGCGAGCCTGGGCCAGAAAGGTTTTTTCGGCAGGGGATCGGCCATAATCCGGGCAGTATCGATACAGTTAGTGGGATCCGGGACCTTTTGCTTCCCCGGGCGGGCCGGACAGTCCGACAGCCGCACACCGGTCTTTCACCCCGCATCGAACCTGGTCTTGGCTGTTGCGGCCGGGGACTCACGGGATGATCAGGGAGAGCAGATGACATCCTCGTTCAGCCTGGCGACCAGGCGGCGCAGCTTCTCACGGACCCTGGCTTTTTCCCTCCCGACTTCCGCTTCCGGAGCCCCGGACAAATCTCCGAGCGATTCACACGCAGCCGCCAGCTCTGCGGCCAGGGTTTCCTTTTCCAGGCTTTTAGACAACTGGAGCAGCTCATCCAGGCAGCCGGAGAGCACGCGGGATGCCCTTTTAGGGGAAGAGCCGCCCAGGCGCTCCAGGCAACGGTCGATGACAGCGACCGAGCGGGCGCAACATTCCCTGAAGTAGTTATCGACAACATCCGTGAGCGCTTCAGGCTCCCGGTCTCCGGCGGATACCGGGGCTGGCGGGCTTGTTGCCGCCGGGGGGCTTTCGGCAGGCCCGGCCTGCGCTACGGCGTATCCCGCAGCTTTACCGGCCGGTTCAGACTTCGGCGCGGGGGAAATCTCCACCGGTCTCTCGCCGGCGGCTTCCTCTGTGCCCGGGCTTTCTCCCACGGCCGAGACCGCCCTGTCAACGGCAACCTCTTTCCCGGCGGCAGGCTCCAGCCGGCTGCCGGCTGCGGCAGGCTGCACCCGGGCCGCGGGTGAAACCTCGCGCTGAGGCCGTGCTGCGGGCGGAACCGTCTTTTTCGCCCCGGATTTCACTATCAGGCCCGCCACCTGGTCGAACCATTCATCCACCGCCGAGGAGATGTCCTCTTTCCAAGACTCTCCCCGAGTACCCGCCGCCCGGCTTTCCGCTTTCCCGTCAGGCCCGGTCCCGGCGACCTTGCCGTTGCGCCCGCCTTCCAGCTCGAGCCTGGCACCGAGCTCCCGGGCTCTCTCCAGCAAAATACGGCAGGACTCCAGGTAGCCGACCCCGGCCCTGCCCTCGGCCAGCTCCGACATGGCCTGGACCAGGCTGAGCAGCAGTGACCTCTCGCTTTCATCGAGCTTGCGCGGAAGTCGGCCCATGGAGGAAAGGATGGAAAAGGCGATATCGAACATTTCGGTAAACGGGCCCACCGGGAACTTGTCATCACCCTGCCAGAGCGTGCGCCAGCTCTGGTGGATATCCCGGACCAGCTCATCGGAGACCGGCTCGCGTTTCACCCCGGAGATTCTCCGCCGGATAATCTCCAGGACCTTGCCGGCCTCGACCCGGAAATACAGGTTCCGGTCGGCAGGTTTCATCGGCGGCTCGTTTTTCTCCGGCCGGAAGACGGTCTGCGGCTTGCGCGGAGGAGTCTTGTTCAGCTCCAGGTTCCGGCTGAAAATGGAAATCTGATCATCGGGGGATCCGGCCGGGCCGCACGGTTTCCCAGGCAGGCCGCCCGGCGGAACGTCTTTGTTTTTTTCCTGGTCCATGGCAACACTCCGCTTGTGTTCGACGGCTCGACTCGTACCGGCCGGAAAAGGTGTTTCAGGCAACCTCGACATTATCGATCAAGCGGACCGGGCCGAGGTGAAGCGCAGCAGCCAGGTACCGGCAGTCCGAGGCATCGTCCACCTCTTCCATCTCTTCATCCACGGCGCTCAGGTACTCCAGCCTGCCGCCCGTAGCGCTCTCGATCTCCCGGTGAATCTCGTTCAGCAGGGGCGAGGTGTCGCCTTTCGCTCCGGAGAACATGCCGGCTCCCCTGTACAATGCCCGGTAGAGACCTGGGGCGCGCGCTCTCTGTTCAGGCTCCAGGTATACATTGCGGGAACTCAGCGCCAGGCCGTCCGGCTCACGCACGATGGGAGCCGCCTCGACTCGGACCGGGAAATCCAGGTCGCGCACCATACGGCGGATGACCGCCAGTTGCTGGAGGTCTTTCCTGCCGAAAAACGCCATGTCCGGCTGGACAATATTGAACAGCTTGGCCACTACCGTGGCCACACCCTGGAAATGCCCCGGCCGTCCGAGTCCGCACAAACCGCGGCTGACTAGGTTTTCCAGGACGACAGTGGAGCTGTCCGGGGCGTACATCTCCTCCACGGCGGGAGCGAAAATCAGATCCACAGACTCCGCCTCGGCCAGGGCCCTGTCGCGTTCCAGGTCGCGCGGATACCTGTCGAAATCCTCCGCCGGCCCGAACTGGGTCGGGTTGACAAAGATACTGACCAGGCAGAGACCGCACCTGGAGCGGCAGAGACGCATCAGCTCGAGGTGCCCCTCGTGGAAAAAACCCATGGTCGGGACCAGCCCGATCTTCCGCCCCCCCACCCTGGCGCGGGCAACCAGGTTACGAACCTCGTCTTTTTTTTCAAGTACTCGCATCAAAATCCCGGAGTTCTTTTCAATCAATAGACCGGCTCGCGTATTGCCGGGCCCACTGCTGCAGGAAAGTGCTGTCGATCTGCTCGACCATCTCCAGGAAAAAACGCCGCTTCCAGACCTGCGGGTGCGGCAGGACCAGGCGCTTGGTATTGCGGACTTTATTCCCATAGAAAAGCAGGTCCAGGTCGATTATCCTGGGCCCCCAGCGCCGCTCGCGTACCCGGCCCATCTCATCCTCGATCCGCTGCAGCCGCACCAGCAGTTTCTCGGGCGAAAGGGAAGTCTCCAGCCGCTGCACCTGGTTGAGGAAATCCGGCTGCTCTTTCAGGCCCACCGGCCTGGTCAACACCGGCTCGGAGCAGCCGGTGACCCGGACCGCATCAAGCGCAGCGACCGCAGCGGAAACCCGCTGAAGGTTTTCCTCCAGTTTTCCCAGGTTGGTGCCCAGGCTGATATAAACGTTGCGCTCCACCTTGGCCGCTCCCGGATCTGGCCGTGCCGAGTCCTACGGGCTGCGGGTAACCTCGACTTCCGCATAATCGATAAAACCCTTTACCGGGACCCGCGGCTTGCGGCAACGCACGGTGACCCGCTCCACCGGCAGCTCGCTCAGGATCCGGCGGGCGATCTCACCCACCAGACGCTCCATCAGGTTATAACTGCTGTTTTCCATCACGCTCTGGACCAGGCCGAACAGCTCAGGGTAATTGATCGTGTCCACCAGGTGGTCCGAGAGCGAAGCCTGCTCGAGGTCCAGGTAACAGTCCACATCGATCTCGAACAACTGGCCGACATCCCTCTCGAAGGAATGCAGTCCGGAATGGGAGTAGAATTTCATTCCGTGAAGAGTTATTCTGTCCACTCAAAGTTCTCCCGGAATTTATCCTTGCCTGATTAATTAAACCGGAATCAGAAGCCGATTGTTCCCGCAAACAAACGACCCGGAAATACATTATACAAAATGCTTTATATGTCATTATTTATAGTTTAACATCAAATACCCGTAAAGTCAACAAAACTTATCGACAATGACTTTGCCGGCGATCCGGGCAAAAAAAAAGACGCCCATGATGTTGAGCGCCTTTTAACAATCCAGGTGAAACTGTTTTTCAGCCGGGGATCTCAGTTTTCGGAAGCCGCCGGGTAAACCGATACTTTCTTGCGGGTCTTGTCCTTGCGCTCGAAAGTTACCACTCCATCGACCAGGGCGTAAATCGTGTAGTCCTTACCCAGCCCGACATTGTTTCCGGGATGGATACGCGTGCCCCGCTGACGGATGATGATCGTGCCGGCGTTAATTTTCTGGCCCCCGAAGGCCTTGACCCCCAGACGCTGGCCGTGGCTGTCGCGGCCGTT
>JAFGTO010000160.1 GCA_016934095.1 Candidatus Glassiibacteriota bacterium | reverse complement strand
AGCCCGGCCTCCGAAGAATCAAGCATAAGGAATGCCGTGGAAGAAATCCCGCTCACGCTCCTGCGCGAAACAGCCGCCGCCCGCCTGGAGGCGGACCCGGAGACTATCAGCCTGAAGCGCTGCAACACCGGCAAGTTCAACACCACCTACTTTGTCGGGAACGGCCCGGGGACCCTGGTGCTGAGGCTGGCCCCGCCGGATGACCCCGCGCAAAACCTGTTCTACGAGTACCGGATGATGCGCCAGGAGCCATCGGTGCACCAAATCCTGCGGCAGCGCACCGAGGCGCCGGTCCCGGAGATCCTCGCGCACGATTTCAGCCACGAGCGTATCCCGCGCGACTACCTGCTGATGGAGCTCCTGCCAGGTGTCCCGCTTTCTGAGCACTCCAGCCCCGGCACGCGGGACCTGGGAGAGACCCTGTTCCAGGTGGGAGCGGCGCTGAAAACTGTCCATGCTGTCCACGGCGGCAGCTACGGGTACCTGGGCGGGCACAGGCCCATGGAACCCCAGCCGGACTGGACCGGCGCTTTCGCGGTCATGTGGAACAAGCTGCTCGACGATATCCGGCGCTGCGGAGGCTACTCCGAGAGCGAAGCCGACAGCCTGCGCCGCCTGCTGGACAGCCACCTGGGAGCATTCACCCGCAGCGAGCCATCCTCCCTGCTGCACATGGATGTCTGGGCCCAGAACATCCTGACCGATGAGCGCGGCAGCCTCACCGGGCTGCTCGACTGGGACCGTGCCTGCTGGGGAGACCCCGAAATCGAGTTCGCCGTGCTGGACTACTGCGGCATCTCGGAGCCCGCTTTCTGGGAGGGCTACGGCAGCCGGCGGGAGACCGACAGGCCGGCCCAGACCAGAAGGCTTTTCTACCTGCTCTACGAACTGCAGAAATACATTTTCATCCGCCGCGTACGCGGCCGCAACCCCGCGCTCGCGGAGCGCTACCGCCTCCAGGCCCTCGAGCTGGCTTCCTCCGCCCTGGGCCTGAGGCCCTGACAGCGGGCTGAGGGCCGTCCTGGTTGCCCGCCACCGGGCAAAGGAGACAATCATGCGCCTGACCCTCTGTTTGATGCTGATACTCCCCACAGTCAGCCTGTATGCAGCCGGCTCTACGGGCTGGCCACAACAAATTCAGCGGGGGGTCAATGTCTCCACGGATATCACGGCGCAAGACCTCGCTCACCTGGCAGACGACTGGAAAGCCAACTCGGTCCGCATCCTGGTCAACAACATCACTGCGGAGAGCCCGCCCTACCAGGTGAGCGCACGGAAGAAAAAAGAGGTCTTCGACTGTATCGACCTCTGCCTGGGACAAGGGTTTTATACTGTCTTCTCCCCCAGCGCTTCTTTCAGGAACAACGACCGGTTTTTCGGCAGCGAGGCCTGGAAAGCCGCCTACCTCGAGTTCTGGCAGGAGGTGGCGACACGCTATGCCGGCAGCGGCGGTATCGCATACGACCTGATGAACGAGCCGCACGACAACCTGGCCGACCTCCACTGGTCGCAGTACGCCGGGGAGCTTACCGCGGCCATCCGGGCAATCGACTCCGTGCACACCATAGTGGTGGAGCCGCCGGGCTGGGGCTGGCCTGCCGGGTTCGACCACCTGGTGCCCACCGGCGACCGGAACACGGTCTACAGCTTCCATTTTTACGGGCCGATGGACTATACCCACCAGCGCAACCGGGGGCACATGAGGACCACCGAGGAGCAGTGTCGTCAAAGGGCCTACCCGGGAGACATCGAGGGAGAATACTGGGACAAGGAGAAAATACGGAGCAGCATCCAGCAAGCGTTCGAGTTCCGGGACAGCCACAAGGTCAGGATCTGGTGCGGAGAGTTCGGCGTGGCCCGCTGGGCCGTGGGCGCGAAACTCTGGCTCGGGGATTTGATAGACATCCTGGAGGAAGAAAAAGTCGGCTGGTCATATTACGCCTACCGGGAATGGCACCACATGGATCTCGAGATGGACCCGGCCGAGCGGGTGGAAAAGACCGAGCGGACAGAGACCGAGCTGGTGAAGCTTTTCAAGGGTTATTTTGCCGGGAACGAGTAGAGGAGGATCTTGCGGCAACCGTGCCTGTACCGAGGGGGGCGGGCTGGCATCCTTTTTGCCCGGCTCCCGCTCAGGTATTACCCTGCCGTCGTGATATCGCAAAAAGGCTGCCAGCCCGCCCCCCCTCAGGTCGCAGACCTGACAGCCATTATCCCAAGCCCGGGAAACCGTTTCTCTACTGGTCCCGGTGCCTTTTCCGCGAAAACTACCCGTCCACCAACTCCCGCCGCACCGAGTGCACCAGACCGCCGCCTTTCTCGTAGTAATCGAAAACCGCCGCAGGCGGCCCCAGGCCCTTCACTTCGATCCTCACCAGCATAAAGCCGCCGTTGCCCAGGTACCACTTGCGCTCCACCGTGGGCTCCGAGTAATCCGGGTCTTTCACGCTGGCCCCGTCTGTCAGGGCGCCGCTGCAGAACTCTTCGTAGCCGGTTTCCGGGTGCAGCGAGTAGTATTTCCAATGGCGGTCGCCGCAGACGATGAAAAAGTTATCCACCCGGTTCTGTCTCAGGGTGTTGAGGAAATTGCGGCCCTCGGTGAAGAAACCCAGCCGGTTGGCGTGGTTGTCCTTCTT
>JAFGTO010000159.1 GCA_016934095.1 Candidatus Glassiibacteriota bacterium | reverse complement strand
CGAGGGCCACTGGCAGGCCAAGGACTGGATCCTGGACTACGACGGCAAGAGCCAGGCCGAGGACAAGGCCCTCTGGACCGAGAAAGAATTCGGGGATTTCATCCTGATCGTGGACTGGAAACAGCCGGCGCCGCCCAAGTACGATAATGTCCCCATCGTCCTGCCGGACGGCTCCGAGGCGGTGGACGGGGACGGGCGGCCGGTGCTGGTGCCTGTGCTGGATGCCGGAGACAGCGGGATCTACCTGCGCGGCAGCCCCGAGGCCCAGGTCAATATCTGGAACTGGCCGGTAGGCTCGGGCGAGGTCTGGAGCTACAGGGTCGACCGGGACATGCCCGCCGAGGTGCGCCGGGGCGCGACACCCATCCAGAAAGCGGACAACAAGGTCGGCGAATGGAACCGCTTCGAGATCACCGCTAAGGGCGACCGGGTTACCGTGGTGCTGAACGGTAAGACCGTGATCAGGGATGCCCGTCTGCCCGGAGTCCCCAAGCGGGGGCCGATCGGCCTGCAGCACCACGGGGACCTGATCCAGTTCGCCAATATCTATATCAAGGAGCTGCCCTGAGCCTGACGGCTCGTAAAAGCGGATCCGAACCCGGCCTCAAACCTTCGGGACGGTCCGGGATCAAGGATAAAAGGCCGGGTAGAGGCCGGAAGCCCACGGACCGACGCCCGGCCTTAATTTATCACCCCAGGCAGCAGTGCAGGGCCGGAGATGGATGAAAACAGGGTCAGCAGGCTGAATAAAGCCGGGCCGGTCAGGGGGCCGGTAGTCTACTGGATGAGCAGGGACCAGCGGATACATGACAACTGGGCGCTGCTCTTCGCCCAGGAACTGGCAATCGAATCCGGCGAGCCTTTGATCGTGGTTTTCTGCCTGGTCCCGGAATTCCTCGGCGCCGGATCCAGGCAGTACGGTTTCATGCTCGGCGGCCTTCAGCAAGTGGAAGCGGCACTGCGGCCCTACCGGATCCCTTTCCACCTGCTCGAGGGCGCTCCCGAAACGGTTGTCCCCAAATTTGTCCGGACCCTGAAGGCAGGGGCCCTGGTGGCCGATTTCGACCCGCTCAGGATCAAGAAGCTCTGGAAAGATAAAGTGAAGCGGGACCTGAGGGTCCCTTTCTTCGAGGTGGACGCCCACAACGTCGTGCCCTGCCGGCTGGCCTCGGCCAAACAGGAATATAGTGCCTTTACCATCAGGAAAAAAATAAACCGGCTGCTAGACCGCTTCCTTACCGGGTTCCCGCCGCTGAGAAAACAGGAAACCCCGGCGCCTGAGAACCGGCCTGTGGACTGGGCCCGGGCAGCCGCCAGCCTGACAGCGGGCCCGGAGCCGGCTGTGGCAGAATGGATCGAGCCTGGAGAAAAGGCTGCATTGAAGGCCCTGGAGCGGTTCATCAGGGAAAAGCTGTCCGGGTATGCGGGCACGAGAAACGACCCCACGGCCGGAGGACAGTCAGGGTTTTCGCCATATTTCCATTTCGGCCAGCTTTCGGCCCAGAGAGCCGCCCTCGAAACCGCTTGCAGCGAGGCGGACTCCCGCTCCAAAGAGGCTTTCCTGGAAGAATTGGTGGTGCGGCGCGAGCTTGCGGATAATTTCTGCCATTACAATCCCGCATACGACTCTTTCGACTGTTTCCCGGACTGGGCCAAGAAGACCCTCGACGAGCACAGGCAGGACCCGCGGCCTTATACCTATTCTCTCGGAGAATTCGAGTCCGCCTCTACCCACGATGATCTCTGGAACGCGGCCCAGCTCGAAATGGTCAGGAAAGGCAAAATGCACGGATACCTCCGCATGTACTGGGCCAAGAAGATACTCGAATGGTCTCCGGACCCGGAAGAAGCCGTGCGTACTGCCGTGCTGCTCAATGACAGGTACGAGCTGGACGGCCGCGACCCGGGCGGGTACGCCGGTATCGCCTGGAGTATCGGAGGCGTGCACGACAGGCCGTGGGCTGAAAGGCTCGTATTCGGCAAGATCAGGTATATGAGCTATAACGGTTGCAGGAGGAAATTCAGCGTGGATGAATATGTCTCCGGGATCCAAAGCCTTGATTGACGATTGCAAGCCTCAGCTCTCGCCTCGAGAGCCTGACAAAAGGATGCCCCCATGTTGAAGCGGCACTCGCTCCGCCTGGTCCCGGTTTTTCTGTTTTCCGGTATGCTGTACCTCCTCCAGGCAGGCACCGGACCTGCCCAGGCGCGCTACAGGGAGGATTTCAACCGGGACGGCAGGGTCAACATCACCGATGTCATTTCCCTGCTGCTGCTGGGAGTCGCCAGCCCCGGCGACCCCAGGGCGGACTACAACGGCGACGGGAGATATTCGGTTACCGATGCAGTGGCCATGCTGATCAATATCATGGCCGGGAAGCTGACTCCCCTGGAGGGGACCGCTCCCGTGCCCGGCGGGATGAAGGTCTACCCCACCTATAATGCTGTCGGCCTGGAGCTCTCCTATACCGGCGAGCCGGGCGACAGCACCGCTTTCCTGCTGTTCTGGCGCAGGCAGTCCGAGTCGCGCTGGCGCAACGGCCCGGAGATGACTGTGCAGCCGGAGCTGCACCTGGTCCGTGCCAGCATCTACCCGCTGGAGCCAGGCGAGACTGTGGCGCTCCGGGTCCTCTGCTACGACCCGGCCGCGCCGGATGCGGCCCCGCTGGAAACAGAGGCGGCCACCCGGGAAATGGTGCTCGAACCTGCCGGCGGGCGGACTTACTATGTCTCTCCATCCGGGGATGATACCGGCCCCGGCACCCTGGAGGAGCCTTTCCGGACCCTGGGCCACGCAGCCGGGAGCCTCTCGGCCGGCGACATGGTCTGCGCGCTCGACGGGGTGTACCGGGAGGGCGAGCTGTTCCAGCGGCTCAAGGGCACCGAGGCTAGCCCGGTGGTAATCGCCGCCGCAGAGGGGCACCACCCGGTCCTGGACGGCTCTGTCGAGATACCTGCAGGCACGGGTGTCTGGCGGCAGTACAGCGGCGAGGTCTACTCAACCACCCTCGAGTCCTCGCCCGATGCAGGCTACGGCTACCTGGCGCAGGACGGCGAGAGGGTGTTCCCTTACGGCTCGCTCAGCGAGCTGCTGAGCGATGCGCTCGGTGTCCCCCGCGCCTGGTACCTGAACGCCCGGACAAAAACCCTCTACGTGCGGACCGGCAGCGGCGATTCCCCGGAGAACTACGGGTACAACCTGGCCCGCTACAGGTACGCCTGCCTGTTTTCGGCCAGTGAATACGTAGTGGTGCGCGGGTTCGAGATGCGCTATTACGGCCAGGCCGCGGTGCGGTTCAGCGAGGGCGCCCGCGGCTGCGTGGCGCTCGACAACGTCATCCACAACGCCCCCAACGGGGTCTTCCTCAAGACCGAGTCCACCCGCGACAACGCGGTCTGGCGCAACTTGATCTACGAGCCCGGCCTGGTGGACATCCCCTGGAACTCGATCAAGGCGGGCGGCTACCCCCGCCAGGGGATCATGTCGGATGTTTCCGGAAGGGGCAACTCGTACAACTACAACACCATTCACGGCTGGTTCGACGGGATCACGGTGGAGATCTGGGAAAGGCCGGAGGTCCTCGAGGCCCACCGCGACTGCGACGTGATGTTCAACCAGGTTTATAATATCGGGGACGATGCTTTCGAGCTGGACGGCGGCGGGGTGAACATGCGCCTGCACGGCAACACGGTGCGCAACGCCATGGTGGCGATCTCGCTGGCGCCCATCGAGCGGGGACCGGTCTATGTCACCCGCAACGATGTCACTTTCATGAACCTGATGTTCAAGCTGAACGTCGGAGTACCCTACAGCCTGGGCTACACCTATGTCTACCACAACTCCGGCTACGGGCTCAACAGCGGCAACGGCATGGCCATGATCGGCATGACCGGCAAAGGCTCGGGCGGGCCGGAGACCCGCAACAAATTTTTCAAGAACAACGCCATGATCGGGGCCGACCGGGCGGTGCGAACCGGCTATGACGGGAACAACCACCTGGACTACAACTGCTACTACCACACCCCCGGCCTGGAGCCGCGCAAGTTCGAATGGAACGATGTTACCTACTTCAGCCTCGAAGAATTCAGGGCCGCCACCGGGCAGGAAGTCCACGGCCTCTACCTGGACCCGCAGTTCACTGACACCCCGGGCCTGGGCCAGATACCCTGGCAGGGGTTCTGGGCGGACGAGATCGGCAACTACCCCCTGGTCTCCGGCACGGATGTCGGCGACCTGAGGCCCGGGCCCTCCAGCCTGCTGATCGACCGCGGCGCACTCATCCGCGGGGTCAACGAGGACTACTCCGGGCAGGCTCCGGACATCGGGGCTTTCGAGTACGGGCGGTAATACGCGGGCGGCTCCAGGCAGCCGCAATCCGGCATAGTGCTTGCTTCTTGTTGTATAATGCCCTAATATTACTTCAGGCTTACTCGACCGGAGGGAATAAAGATGGAAAACAAAAAGAGGAATAAGTTCAACAAGAGGGGCTTCGCCACTTTTGTAGTGACCCTCTCTTTCCTGATGATGCTGGTCTCCGGGGTGGTGCTCTACCTGACCCCGGCCGGCAGCATCGCCAGGGATAGCGGCTGGACCCTGCTGGGAATGGACAAGTGGCAGTGGGCCGCGGTGCATACCACCACCTCTATCCTGTTCCTTTTGTGCGCGGTGCTGCACCTGCTGTTCAACTGGAGGATTTTTGTCAATTATTTCAGGACCAAGATGGAGGAGGGCTTTCGCCTCAAGCGTGAGTTCGGCCTGGCCCTGGTGGTGGCAGGCCTGTTCGTGGCCGGCACCCTGCTGAACCTCCCTCCATTCAGCAAGGTTACCGAGGTCCGCGAGAAGATGAAATTATCCGGCGATCAGACCGGCTACGGCGATCAGACCGGCTACGGCGTGCAGCCAGGCCAGGGCAGAGGCGGGGGGAGCGGCAGGTTGAGGTCTGCCGGCCGGACAGGCACCGGGCAGGAGGATCTGTCCCTGCGGGAAAGCCTGCCCGAAGAAGCCGTACAGCAAGAAGGCCGGGAAGCCCCGGTCAGCGCTGCACCGGCTGCAGAGTCGCCCGGGGCGACCCACGAAGACGACCACCCCGGCGGCGGCGCCCGGGCCAGGCCGGAGGAAGGCCGGGGGTACGGCAGGATGAACATCGAGCAGTTCTGTGCCGCCCGGGGCCTGCAAACCGAGACTGTGCTCGCCTCACTGCGCAAGCTGGGCGTGCAAGCAACTGGCAGGAGCTCTCTCCGCCTGGTGGCCTCTGAGCTGGGCACCACCCCTGGCAAGTTTTACGAAGTCCTGCAGAAAGCGCAGTAAAAAACCCCGGTTCAAACTCGGGATCCGTAGAACCCGGCGGCCCGGTAAAAGGGCCGCCCTCTCAGGGCGGTGCTGTTTTTGCCAGGGGAGCGCCGGGTTCCTGTCTGCCTGCCGACAGCCCCGGCACATTTCAGTCCCGGCCGGATCCCCCTCCCGAAGCTTTCAGCCATCAACCGCTTGACTTATCCGGGACATCTGATAAGATTGATACGTCCCGTGCTCTTGCCGTCCGGCTATAATCATCCGTCGCCAGGAAGGTGCTTTCAATGTCAGCGGATCAGGGCAGCCCTGGGGTAAGGCTCCGCCGTGTGCTCAGCCTGAGCGACCTGGTCATTTACGGTATCATCCTGATCCAGCCTGTGGCCCCAATGGCCCTGTTCGGCCTGGCTAACCGGGATTCCGCCGGCCACGCGGTAACCGCCATCCTGCTGGCCATGATCGCCATCGCCTTTACCGCGGTCAGCTACGGCCGCATGGCCAGCCACTACCCGGCCGCCGGCTCGGCTTATACCTACGTTGGCAGGGGACTAAACCCCCATCTCGGCTTTATCGCCGGCTACACCATGTTCCTGGACTACATGATCGTGCCGATCATCTGTACGATCTACGCAGGCATCGCCGCCCACCACATGGTGCCGGCGGTCCCTGCCCGGGCGTGGTTCGCGGTCTTCGCTTTCGGCTTCACCTTCCTCAACCTGCGGGGTATCAAGGCCACCAGCCGGGTGAACTGGGGCCTGATGATCGTGATGAGCGCGGTGGTCTTCTGGTTCATGGCCGCCGCGGTGCGTTACCTTTTGCTGAAAGGCGGGGCAGGGGCCCTGTTCACCACCGAGCCTTTCTACCATGAATCGAGCTTTTCCTGGCCGGTGATCGGCAGGGGGACCGCCCTGGCCGCCCTGACTTATATCGGCTTCGACGGCCTGACCACGCTCAGCGAGGAAGTCGAGAACCCCAGGCGCAACATCCTGCTGGCTGCGGTGCTCACCTGCCTGATCACCGGGATCTGGAGCGGGGCGCAGGTCTACCTGGCCCAGGCGGTGGTGCCCTGGTCCGAGTGGGAGGGCTTCCTCAGGGAGATGGCCGCCAAGTTCGGCGCGGAGAACGCCATCGAGAAAGCCATGATCGGGGTGGCCGACATAGCGGGCGGGGGCATGCTCGAGTTTACCCTGGCCTTCATCCTGCTGGTGGCGCATATCGGCTCCTCGGTGGCCGGGATGACCGGGGCCTCGCGTATCCTCTACGGCATGGGCAGGGACGGGATACTCCCGCAGAGGTTTTTCGGCCACCTGAGCGAGAGACACGCCGTGCCCTCGTACAACATTATCCTGATCGGGGCCATAACCCTGGCTGGGAGCAACCTCCTGACCTATGACATCTGTGCGCACCTGATCAATTTCGGCGCGTTCCTGGCTTTCATGCTGGTAAACGCCGCCTCGATCCGCGAGTACTATTTCAAGTTCGGGCGGCGCACGGCCAGAAGCCTGCTGAAGAACTTCCTGCCGCCCGCGGCAGGCCTCGCGGCCTGCCTGGCGATCTGGCTGAGCCTGCCCAGGCAGACTTTTATCCTCGGCGGCTCGTGGATGCTGGTGGGTATCGCCTACCTGGCGGTGCGCACCAAGGGTTTCCGCGAGAAGCTCGAGGTGCGGGACATTTTCTGAAGCCTGTTAGAGCGATTGTCAAAAAAGTTTTTTCTTTTGAATACAGTGCAGGTTTCGCAACCGAACGTTGGCTAGAGGGGCGGCTGCGGGGCATAAACAGGGCCGCTACGGAGGCAGGATACAAGCGCTCCTCTAAAAAGGAATCCCATTTACGCTTGTATGGTATGAGGAACGCAGCCTATGCCTTCTTGCAGCCTGCCCAAACCGCAGGTTTGGCTTATGGTGCAATATCCGGTTGTTTTCTATGAGAGGATTCATCTCCGAACCAAGGAACCATAGCGATCAAGCGGCAGGTTTGCAGGCGAAAGCAGGCAAGCGAAAAAGGAGCGTTCTGAAGCTTCGCAGACTCTTAATCAGGCGATTTCCAATAAGGCCGGGGAGTTGCGGCCCGTAAAGAATTTTGATTCTTTTGTTCGCAAAAGAATAAAAACAATGT
>JAFGTO010000158.1 GCA_016934095.1 Candidatus Glassiibacteriota bacterium | reverse complement strand
TAGGCCGCAGCCAGGAAGCCGCGGAGAATTTTCGCAAGGTGGTGGCGGAGAGGGACACCATGCGGGTGAACAGCGCCTACCGCTTCTACCTGGGCAAGGCACTGGAGAAACTGGGCCGGAACGATGAGGCCCGGGAGGTCTACCAGGGGCTGCTGGCCGAGCTCGACCGCAGGGACTCTTCCGGCGAAGACCACCTGAGCGGGGAGGCGTTCCACTTCGACCCGGACCGCAACCCCGAGGCGCTGAACCATTTCAAGCGCTCGCTGGCGCTCGAGGGCCTGGGACGCAAGGAGGAGGCCGCTGCCGAGCGCAACAAAGCGGTCGGGCAAGACTCGATCGTAGCTCTGCGGGCCTTCAGCCCGCCGCGGGCAGGCTGGTAGTAATGCAGGCAGGTGGCTGTTACAAAGTTGTCTGCCGGTCTGAAAGCTGGATCAACGAGGGGCTGCTCCGGAATTTGGGGGCGGCCCCTTTTACCTGGCGCACCGGCAGAGGGAATCCTATTATTTATCTTCGCTCGCTAACCGGTGCGGCTTGCCGCGGGGAATGCGCTCGCCGGCCGATTTAACAGAAAAAGAGGAAGCGAAAATTGATCGAAGCGGATCGTTCGGTCAGGATGCCGGCCTGCTGGCTGACCTTGCTGCTGGCCTCCGTACTGTCTGCAGGCGTGCGGCCGGAGCACCCCCGCCTCTTTATCAACACCGACCCCGCCTACTACAACTGCGTGGACAGCCTGCGCGCCCGGGTGCTCGTGCCGCCTTTCCGGGCCGAGTACGAGCGGCTTACCATGTGGCGCAACAGCTACAGGGACGTGCCGAGGGGGCTCAAGCCCGCCAACGTGCTGCCCTCCTATGCCATCCGCTGGGTGATCGACCCGCGCGACACCGCGGCCGCGGATACGGCCCTGGCCATGATGCTGGCTGTCGGGCGGGATGACGGCCAGTTCTGGAACCTGAGCATGATCGCTGTCGCCTACGACTGGCTCTACCACTACCCGGCTTTCGGGGAGCCGGAAAAAGCACTGGTGCGCGAGAGGATCGCCCGCTTCACCGGCCAGGTGATCGAGAGGATCAGGACCGATGACGATATTTTCAACAACCATAGCTGGTACCACCTGAGGGCGGTGTTCCTGGCGGCACTGGCCCTGATGGGGGAGGATGAGCGGGCGGACCGATGGCTGGAGTTCGCCCGGGCCTACTGGGAGAACAACCTGGAGCCGGCCCTGGAGCTGCTGGACGGCGGCTGGCACGAGGGGATCTCCTACAGCACCCGGGCCACCCTGCTGAACCTGGGTATGTGGCTGGCCGCCCTGGAGAGCTCGAGCCTGCCCCGCCGCGACCCGTTCGCTGCCATGCAGGCCGGCCGGGACTGGCTGACCCGCTATACCCGCTTTTATGCCGCGCACCTGCTGCCGGACGGCTCCCTGATCAACTACAACGACGTTCCCTGGTTCGTGGTCGGCGGCACCTGGGACAATGCCCGGCTGTTCATGATCACCGCACGCAAGTACCGCGACCCCCTGGCCGCCTGGATCCTGCAGCGCATTGCCGGCCGCGGCCTGGAGCTCGAGCCCCTGCATATCTGGTACTACCTGCTTTGGTACGACCCCACGGTGAAGCCTGAAGGCCCGGAGGCGGTGCTGGACAAGTCCCTGCGCCTGTGCCCGGAAGCCTATGACCTGTTTTTCCTGCGCAGCTCCTGGACCGACCCGCAGGCCACGGTGGTAACTTTCCATGCCGGCGACTGGTTCGGCGCGCACGACCATCTGGATGTCGGCCATTTCTCGATCTTCCGTGAAAAGCCCCTGGCAGTCGATGCCGGGGTCTATGCCGGGATGGACACCCCGCATTATGTCAACTACTACGGCCGCAGCCTGGCCCACAATACCCTGCTGGTCCATGACCCGGAAGAGCATTTCCAGGTGCCGGCCCCCGGCGAGGTGAAGGTCTATAACGACGGCGGCCAGCGGGTGGTGGTAAGCCTGGACGGCCGCTCGACCCAGTTCAATTTCACCACGGATGTCTGGCAGGCCAACCGCCTGGAGGGTTTCCACTTTGAGCGGGCGACCGTGCTGGACTGGCACGCGGGCCAAGCCCTGGACTACGTGAGGGCGGATATCACCAGGGCCTACAACAGCGACTTTTTCTGCGGCCATGGCCGGGGCCGCACCAACCGGCCCAAGGTGGACCGTGTCGAGCGGGCCCTGGTTTACCTGAAACCCTCCACCGTGGTGGTGCACGACCGGGTGAAGGCCAAAGACCCGTCTTTCTCCAAGACCTGGCAACTCAACACCGCGGGCCAGCCCTACCTGGGCGGGGAAAATACTTTCATGGCGGTGAACGGCCCGGCCAAGCTGGCCGGCCGCACTTTCCTGCCTGAGCACCCGCGGCGCGAGATCTGGGGCTCCAACAGCAGGCCTCTTATCCTGGATGGCTGGGACATGCACCATCACCAGGACTTTACCGGGTTCCCGGCGACTCCCGGCGGCTGGATCGTGCGGGTCTCGCCGGCCGAGCCGCGGCTCGAGGATGAGTTCCTGCACCTGCTGGTGGCGGGCAGCGCCGGGCAGACGGCCGCCGACCTGCTGGCCGGCTGGCGCCTGGTGCAGGCAGAGGGGGCTTCCGTGCTGGCGGGAGATGAAGCCGTGCTGATATTCCCGGATAAGGCGGCCCAGAGGATCTCGTTCCTGGGGCCGGGCCGCGGCGAGGCCCTCACGGCCTACCTGCTGGGAGCGGAGCAGGATGCGCTTTACCGGGTGCGGGTCGAGGGGGAAAAGGAAGCGCGCCTGCTCAGGCCCGACAGGGGAGTGCTCTCGTTCGGGCTGCGTGGTGCAGGGCAGGTCGAGGTGGCAGCGGAGCGAAAGTGATCGATCAAATCTCTATTATTATTCCCCCTCGCACTCGACCCCGTGTTCCTCCAGCGCAGCGCACAGGGCCCCGAACCTGACGTTCGACATATAACGCGAGCCTGATTGAGAGGTAGTCCCCGTGTTCCCCGTCCGTGCCCGGGGCGACGAAGCAACCCAAATCAAGGGGCGCACACAGGGGGTGCGCCCCTACTGGTGTTGTGGCGGTGCCTCTGTGCCTTTGCTCCTTTGTGCCTGTTTTCAAACACACCCCGCCTGCCTGCGCCAGCCTGACGGCTGGCAGGGCAGGCACCCCTCTGTGAGAGGGGAATTTTTTCGTACGTACTCGGGGCTTCGAGGCTGCCCAGGCAGGGGTATGGCTGCGACATTATATCCCGATGTAGGTACGAGGCACGCCTAGCCCGTTGCCAGGTGGGCAAGCGTATCAGGGATACCGCCGCTTTGAGGGTGTACTGTCCGGTCTGCGATAACATGTTAAAAGTATCCTGTTATCTTGAATATAACCGGTGTGAATGTGAAGAGGATTGTCAGGGGCCGGTAGAAATTCACCCGGTGTAGAACGCGGCCGCAGCGAAACTGACCGCGCTCTGGGTGGGAGTCTCGTGCCAGATATGGTGGCCCAGCTCAATGCCCCTGGCTTTTTCCGGCAGGATTTCCAGCAGCATGGACAGGGCCGAGAACCCGCAGACATGGTAGCGGTCGCCTGTCCTGCGGCTCTCGGCGCAGAAAGTCTCGACATCCCTGGCGGCCAGGGCGGCCAGCAGGGCCTTGTCGTGGCTGGTGGCCAGCGAGGCGATGCGGATCGCCGGCTGGTTGTCCCCGAACTTGGGGCCGATGTGCGAGAAGTCCACCCCAGCCACTACCAGGGTCTTCTTGCGGCGGTCTCTCAGCAGCCCGGCCAGGCAGTCCAGTGCCGGGACAAGCTCCTCGACCTGGCGCGGCCGGGTCTTTCCCCCCTGCACCAGGTGCTCGAACAGCGAGCCGCAGAGCACCGGCACGATAGTGAACGGGCCGACCAGCAAGTGCTGCAGGAAAATCAACTGGAACTCGACAGAGTGCTCGCGCCGGTGGGCGAAATCATCCCCGGCGGCCAGGGAGCCGGCGGCCCGGCGCAGGGCCTCGACCGCCCGGCGGTCGGTCTCCACCCTGCCCAGCGGGGTGAGGAAGTCTTTGCCGGTGAGTGAAAAGAGGCCGCTCTCCAGGCTGTGCCCTACTCCCAGGACAATCACCCGGTCATAGGACCGTCCCCGGACCGCGCCGTAGGCTGCAGCGTAGAGCTTGCGGCCGGTGCGGATCTCGACATGCGGGGCGACCAGGGCCGGGATTTTCTTTCCCGCCAGCCCGGGGGGCCACTCCTGCGGCGCCTCGGCCAGGATTTCATCCAGGAATTTTATCAACCCGTCCCTGTTGTCCGGGTAGGCCCGGCCCGCCAGCACGGGGGGGCGCTCCCCGAGCCTGCCGAACTCCTCCACCAGGGCGCGACGGGCCTCATGGTAGCGGCCGTTGTCCAGCAGATATGCCTGGTCGAGCTGCCCGATGAAAGTATCCAGCACCTCCCTGGGCACCGGGGTGAGCTGCCCGGCGCGGGCGGAGCGGGCCAGCAGCTCGAGCTTGATTTGCTCGACAGTCCTGCTGCCGTCCAGCAGCATCAGCACGCTCAGGGCCTCGCTCCTGAGAGCGATGTTGCCGCTGTCGCTCAGCTCGAACGGGTCGCGCACCACGATCATCACTGTCCCATCCTGGGCAGCGGCCTGCACCAGGTCCAGGTTGCGGCGCAGGCAGGGCTTTTCGGTGTCGGACAACTTTTTCAGGCCTTTCGCTATTATTCAGCAGCACCGGCTTGTGTCAACAGACCCCACCGGGCCTGGCAGCGAGTATCGCTTATACCAGCAGGCGGCCGCCTTCCATGATCAGCTTGTCGTCGATCCAGACCGAGGGCTCGAGCACCAGGCCGTCCAGGTGGCTGGAGACTCCGATCCTGCCGCCCATGGACTTGTTGTCGCCCAGGGCCAGGTGGACAGTCCCCAGGATTTTTTCATCCTCGAGGATCAGGCCGCTGATCCTGGCCTTGTCATTGGTGCCGATACCCAGCTCGGCCAGGTTGAAACCGTCCCTGCCGTACGGCTCGACAATACTCTCGAGCTTGGCTGCCAGCGGTCCGCCGGTGATCTCCACTGCGTAGCCGTCCTCGATCCCGAGGCGTATTTTCTCGTTGCCCAGCTTACCCAGCCCGGCTACCGCGGCCTCGAAAACCACTGTCCCGGCGGCGGTGTCCTCGACCGGCGCCAGGTAGGCCTCGCCAGCCGGCAGGTTGCTGATGTCGCCGGGTTTATGCACCAGTCCCGTGTCCGCATGAGCGGTGCGCCCCTCGATCGAAAAGCTGACATCCGTGCCGGCCGGAGAGGTCACCCGGGCCCGGGAGCCGGCGCTCATGACCTTTGCCACCCGCTCGCTCAGGGCGGCTATCTTGTTGTAGTCGGCGTTCAGGCAGCGGACCATGCAGTCCTCGGTGATCCCCGGCAGGGTGGCTACCCGCGCCCCGGCCGCGCAGGCCGCGCGGCGCGCATCGGTATGGGTGAG